>CAYWOF010000230.1:0-6058 GCA_964459825.1 uncultured Phycisphaeraceae bacterium
GCGCAAGTCGGGCGCCGTTCGGGTCGGCCCGCGAGAGACGGCTGAAGAGTTACGGTCGTCCAGGGGCAGATCGAGGCCGGTGGCCACGTCCTCCTCGTTCGGGGGGCCGTCGTAGCGCTTCACGAAGCCGTCGTGCGCCTCATCCTCGGTGCCATTGGGGCTGGCGTACTTCACGAGCACGATGTCCCGCTTCGTGTCGGTGCCGCCGTAGGAGGTCCCGAGCACGTACACGTTGGCGTAGTACGTGTCCTCGCTCTCATCGTAGATGTACGTCAGCCCGAGCTCGACGGCGGTGTCGGCGTTGTCCTGCTCAGCGAAGTTGTAGCGCCGCACGCCCCCCACGGGATGCGCCACCGAGAAGGTGGGCGTCGTGAGGATGGGCCACGAGGTGGCGTCGAGGTCGCCATCGGGCCCGTACTTGAGTGTGGCGAGGTCCCGGTCCGTCCCATCGCCGAGTGATGTGCCCGTCACGTAGCAGTAACCGTTGACGTCCACCCGGACATCGACCGGCTGGTCGTCGCCGTTGCCCGGACCGTTGTAGACACGGACGCCCTGCGCGGGACCGCCACCCGCAGCCCAGTCGTCGTGCGGCGAGAGGTCGAAATCGTACTTGATCGTGACGTAGTTGAGGTTGCTCCCGTAGCTGCCATCCGCCTTGATCTTCGACTCGCCGGTCACGAAGACATCCCCGGTGCTCGGATCGATGTCGATGGCCATCCCCCCACTCAGACCCTGTGCGGTGGCCGTGGGTGGGAACAGGTGCGAGGCCTGGAGCGCCGGCGGATTGTTGTCCACGACCTTGTACTTGTAGGTGGCGATCTGGCTCACGGTGGAGCTGAGGCGCTTGGTCCCCGTCACGTAGACGTACATGACGTCGGGCTCGGGGGCCGTGTCCTTCCACACGGCGATATCCCGCCCCATGTCGGCGCCGTTGACCCCGGACTCGTACTCCCGCGCCACCCACGTCGTCGTCGGCTGAGCCATCGCCGCCCCGGCACCCGCCAGGAGCGCCGCCAGCGCCATCACCGTCGCAATCCCCGTGCGCGCACCCCGCCCGACACCCGACACCCGACACCCGACAGATCGTACCGTTCCATCCGAGACCTCCTTGGCGCGAGGTCTGCTCGCGCCGGCCGCGGACGACTCGATCCTCGCGGGCGATCGATGCGCCCGCGGCCCCTGCCCCCCCCAATCCCTCCGCGCGTCCGGACGGCGCCCTTAACACACGCCCGGGAATCGGCGCGCGGCTCTCGTCACTCCCCCCAGTATGCCTCGATACGCCCCCCGCTCCAAGGGGTTTCGCCCGCCCCCCCCTCCCCCGGGCGGTTTTCGAACAGAATCCCAAGTTCCGAGGACCCGGGCCACTTCGGCAGCCCGACCTTTCCAGGCCCCTCGCACGCGCTACGGGCACCCGAGCGCGAAGCTGGTCTGGAACGCGATGTAGTCGCTCACGTTGAGCACACCATCGCCGCTGTAGTCGGCCCCCGGGTTCGAGAGCGCGAAGCCGGTCTGGAAGGCGATGAAGTCGTTGATGTTCAGGAGCCCATCGCCGTTGTAGTCCGGGCGGCAGATGGCGATCGAGCCCAGGTCCATCTCCACGGGCGCGCTCTTGCCGTGCAGCACCCACTGGTCGTAGGCGACCTGCCCGGCGTTGTTGGTCGTGTTCTCGTCGCGCAGGAACTCGATGTACTCGCGGCTGGTGGTCTGGTAGTAGACGCGGACCTCGGCCCGGCGCGCCCCCGCGGGGATCGCGTACGGCGCATCGGCCCAGTACTGCCCGTCGGCGTAGTAGCAGTCCACCGGGGCGGCCTGCACGCTGGCGAACCCGGCGTTGGTGAAGCCGCGCGGCGGGATGCGGTTGTCCTTGATCCACACGTTGTTCAGGGCGAAGTGGAAGCTCTCGCCGGGGGGCAGGCCCGCGGCCTGGGCCACCTCCGGGGAGAGGCCCAGCTTGCCCTCGTACACCACCGTGTCCCCCGTGGTCAGGGTGGCGGTGGTGGTGTCGTAGTGCCCGCGCTCGGCGATGAGCGTGTTGCCGGCGTCGAAGAAGCGCACGTTGACCCACATGCGCCGGCCCTCGGGGTACCCGGTGGGGAGCTTGTGCCCGCTCTGGTTGGTGATCCGCGCCCGGAGCGAGGCGCCGGTGCGCGACAGGGCCAGGTCCGACGCCTTCTGGAGCATGTCGATGGCGCGGGCGATGGAGTCGTTGATCGAGTCGGACGTGAGGAAGGTCTCGGCGCTGGGGTAGAGCGCATCGACGGCCCGCAGGACCCAGGTGTTGCCCCCGTTGAAGTGGTGCGCGCCGAGGTCGTTGCGCGGGGAGCTGAAGATCGAGCCGCGCCCCGTCATGTCGGGCATATGGCAGTCCTGGCAGGAACTGACCTCGGGCTTGTTCCCCCCGAAGCGACCGCCCATGTGGATGGGGTGGACGGCGAACTCGCTCTGGGCCCACTCGCTGAAGGTGCGCTCGATGGGGAACTCGTCGTACTTGTTGTGCGTGGGGTGGGGCTGGCCGAGCGTGTTGAGGGCGTAGGTGCCGTTGGGCTGCTTCGTGTAGACGGGGTTGCTCACGTCGTGGCACGTGGCGCACATGGTGGAGGACTGGTGGAAGGGGGACTTGCGCCACTCGTGCAGGACGAACGCGCCGAGGTTGTAGGGCCCGCGCCGGCGGTCGTCGGGGTCGATGATGTACTGGCCCGAGTGCGGGTTGACCGGCAGGTGGGTGAGCCCGGCGAGGATCTTCTGGTCGTCCGGCGGGCTCTGGCCCGGGGTGTAGATCGGGTCCACCATCCGGTGGCAGACGTGGCACGAGACGCCCTCGAAGTCGAAGGGCTCCAGGCCCGAGCCGTTGGTCGGGACCGAGCGCCCCTCGAGCCAGCCACGCGGCGTGTGGCAGCGCAGGCACAGGTCGCCGGCGAAGGCCGCGTCCTGGTTGGCGATGGCGAGGCAGGCGTGGAAGATGGGGTCGCGCGCGGCCTGGCCCATCATGCTCGCGGCCCAGGGGGTGAAGGGCTCGGTGACGGGGTCGATCCCGTAGTGGCAGGCCATGCAGACCCCGGATCCGAGCACGGTGTAGGAGATGGTCTGGGGCTGGGTTCCCGGACCGAAGAAGTCCTCGAGCGTGGTGGGGATGGTGGCCGTGGAGACGGCGACCCCCGCGACCGCCAGGGCCGCGAGAGACACCCACCCCGTCTCAGGACGCCAAAGGCCCCTGCGCGCCAACGAATCTCGGGTATTGATCATCGCTCTGCCCCTGCCCTGTTACCCCGCCCGCGGGACGGGTCCTACCTCAGCCGAAGTGTACACCAGGCCCGCGCGAAAACGAGACCGGTGAGTCGTCAATCTGGGCAAAGCCGGCGGCGCGGGCGGCCCTGCCGGCCCATGCGCCCGCGCAAGCTCAAGGACTGAAACCCATTCGAGCGGGAGGAGCGCCCGGATGCCCCGGCGTGAGCGCGCGATCGGCGGCCGGCCGGCCGGGCGGCGCCGGGTCAGGCGGCGTCACGGCGCGCGGCCGGGGCGCCGAGGCCAAAGAGCGACCAGCGCCCGCGCCGGGCGCGATCGAAGCAACGCAGGGCCTCCTCGGCCGTCCGGCTGACGGTGACGGCCTGCTGGATGCGGGCCGAGCGGAACACCCGGCGCAGCCGGCGCGAGAGTCCGGTCACCACCAGGCGGCCGCCCCGGGCGCGGCACTCATCCCCCACCTGGATGAGCGCGATGATGCAGGCGCTGGTCATATCGGTGACCTGGTGCATGGAGACGACGAGACGCCCGCCGCTGCGCCCGGCCAGCTCGGCCAGGCGCTGGCGGAGGATCGTGGCCTGGCGCTCGCGGACCGCCGGCACATCGATGGTGGCCACGGCGACGTTGGCCGTGGCGCTGATCGAGATGAGCGCCTCATCGCCCCCGCCCGAGAGGCCCGTCAGGTCCGTGCGCCTGGCCAGCAGCGTCATGTGCTCCTCCTCCCCCGGTGGTGGCGCCGCGCTCCGGCGCGGTCTCTCCAGCGCACGGACGGACGACACCCGTAGCGGCCGCCCCACGCGCGGGGGCTCCCCCCTTCCCTGTGCGGGACCCCGCGCGCCGGGGACGGCCTGGTGAAGGTGTGCCATGCGGATGGCCCCGTGGCCAGAGCGGGCCACGGCCCGCACCCGCGCGCGGTGCGGACGTGCGGGATGGGTGGGCGTGAGAAACAGCGCGGGCCGGTTATCGGCCGGCATGGGGCGCTGAACCGCGCCGACGGCACGCGGCAATCAGCTCGCGCGCTCGAGGCCCCAGGCGACCACATCGAGACGCCGGGCGAAGGGTTTCATGGCGCCCGGCCGGAGCGCGAGCCCGTCGCTCTTCCTCACGGCACGGTGATCTGCACCCAGCCCGTCCACGCCGAGTTGGTCGCGTTGTTGAACGCCTGCAGCCGGTAGCGGTACACCCCCGGCGTCGTGATTGTCGTGTCCGTGAACATCGTGGCGTTGACCCCGATCTGGCCGTTGCCCACCGTGGTGCTGTTGATCCACGATGACCCCGACTGCATCTCCCGCTTGAACTTGGACCCGCTCTCGAAGCCCGAGTTGTCCACCCACGTCAGCTTCACGTTGTGACCGGCGCCCCCGGCCACCCACACGGCCGCGAGGCCCGACGGCGCCGCCGGCTTGACGACCCCCGGCGCGCTCCAGGCCGAGGGCCCCGCGGCGTTGATGGCGCGCGCCGAGTAGCGCCACGCGCCGGGACCCGGCGACTGCTGCCAGGCGCCCTTCCGGTCGGTCCCCGGGAGCGCCGGGCTCGAGCCCGCCACCACCGCGCCGGTCCAGGTGGCGCCGACCTTCATCTCACGCAGGAACTCGAAGGCCGTCTCGCACGGTGCGAGGTCCTTCCACGTCACCTTGACCACGCCCGGGGAGACCTCCGAGGCTTTGACCGTCGTCGGCATCGGGGGAGGGCCGAGCCCAACGACGAAGTCGTACGCGGAACCGGAGTTGACTCCGGAGGGCGTGTCGTCCAGGGAAGCCCCGACGATGAGCGTGCCCCCGTCCAGGGCCAGCGCGGCCCCGAACTGGTCGCCGGCCGCCCCGTCGGAGGCGGTCAGCTTGCTCTGCTGCGTCCACACGGTCCCTGTGCGGGTGTACACGTACGCCGATCCCGCGTTCGTGCCGCCCGGTGTGTCGTCCCAGAGGGCGCCCACCACCGACGTGTCCCCCTCGATGGCGACGCCGGACCCGAAGCGATCTCCCGGTGCGCCATCGGAGGCCGTCAGCCTGGCCTCCTGCGTCCACACCCCCTGCGAGAGCGTGTAGACGTACGCCGCGCCCGTGTCGAGTCCACCCGGCGAGTCGCCCAACCCCGCCCCGACCACGGCCGTGTCGCCCGAGACCGCCACCGAGTCGCCGAACCAGGCATCCCCCGCGCTGGTGGGCACGAGCTTGCCCGCCGGGAACCAGACCCCCCACGCGCTTACGAAAGCAAAGGTGTACGCCGCGCCGCTGTCCACGCCGGCCGGAGTGTCGGCCCATCGCGCCCCGATGATGATCAGGTTCCCCGCGATCGCGACGGAGTTCCCGAACCGGTCGTTCGTCGCGCCGTCCGCGGCCGTCAGCTTCGTCTGCTGCGTCCAGGCCGTGCCCGAGCGCGTGAACACGTACGCCGCGCCCGTGTTGGTCCCCAGCGCCGAATCGCCGAAGTACGCCCCCACGATCACCGTGTCCCCCGAGATCGCCACGGCGCTGCCGAAGGCGTCGCTCCAGGTCCCGTCCGAGGCCGTCAGCTTCGCCTGCTGCGTCCACACCGTCCCCGAACGCACGAACACGTACGCCGAGCCCGCGTCGCCCCCGCCGGGCGTGTCGTCCCCGTACGACCCGATGACCACCGTGTCGCCGTCGATCGCCACGGAGGCCCCGAACCGGTCGTACTCCCACCCGTCCGCCACCGTCAGGTGCGCCTGCTGCGTCCACACACCCCCCGAGCGCACGAAGATGTACGCCCCTCCCGTCTTGAGCCCCACCGCCGTGTCCTCATCGCTCGCCCCCACCACCGCCGTGTCCCCATCCACCGCCACCGCCAACCCGAACCA
>CAYWOF010000231.1:0-6054 GCA_964459825.1 uncultured Phycisphaeraceae bacterium
GGGAAAGCCGCGAGGCGGTCCTCTCGGCGCTGGGCGCTCTGCTGGCCCGCGACGACGCCCGCGCCGATGCCGCCGTTCGCATCCTCAGGACCCACGCGGCCACGGACCGCAGCTCGCGCTGCCGGGCCGCGGCCGTTCGGGCCCTGGGCCGGACGCCACCCGGTGCGTCGCGCGACGGCGCGTTCTCCACGCTGGTAAACGCGGTGAACGCCGAGTCGCCCCACGATGAGGTGCGTCAGGCGGCGCTCGATGCGCTCGCGGACCTGGACGTCCCCGACTCCCTTCCGCTGGTCTGGGCGTACACGGGGCCGGGCGCCGACAACCGGACGCGCCCCGTGGCCACCCACGCCCTCGCACGCCTGGCGCACCACGATCCGGACGCTGTCTTCGACGCGCTCGCACCCCTGCTGGACGATCGTGAGCGGCGGGCGTGGACCGCCGCGGGCGAGGCGCTGGTCGGGCTGGGCGATCCGCGCGCGGCGCCGCTACTCGACCGGCTGCTCGAGGCCAAGCGGGACGCCGAGGATCGGGCGACGGTGGCCCGGTGGGCCGAGACCCTGCGGACCAGGGCGGGAGCGCCGTAGGGCTCACCCCGGCCCGCGCGTCCGCCACCGGGCGACGAAGGCCTCGTACTGCTCCGGCGTGTCGATCCCACCGTAGTTCCGCCCCTCGCGGACCGCGACGGCGATGGCGTGCCCGTGGTAGAGCACCCGCAGCTGCTCGAGCTGCTCGGCGCGCTCCAGCTCGGTCGGCTCGAGCCCGAGATAGGTATCGAGAAAGGGGCGGCGGTACGCGTAGAGCCCTACGTGCTTGAGCGGCGCCGGGCCGGGCGTGCCGGGGTCACGCACGAAGGGGATGAGCGAGCGCGAGAAGTAGATCGCCGTGCCGTCGCCCCGGAGAACGACCTTGACGAGATTGGGGTCGCGCGGATCCTCGCCCGCCAGGAATGGGAGGGCCGCGGTCGACATCGGCGCGTCCGAGCCCCGCAAGGCCTGCACCGCGGCGTCGATGAGGCTCGGATCGAGCTCGGGCTCATCCCCCTGGGCGTTGACGACGATCTCGCCCGGGGGCAGAGCCAGCGCCCGAGCGGCCTCGGCGATGCGGCTCGTCCCGTTGGGGTGCTCCCGGCTTGTCATCACCGGCGTGCCCCCGAAGGACCGAACCGCGGCGGCGACCCGTTCATCGTCCGTCGCCACGACCACGCGGTCGGCCGCGCGGGACCGGACCGCGGCCTCGAAGACGTGCTGGACCATCGGACGCCCGGTCTTGTCGGCCAGCACCTTGCCCGGAAACCGGGTGGAGCCGAGACGGGCGGGAATCACGATGGTGACGGACAGTCCCGGGTCCCTCCTCAGGCGGGCGCGCCGCGGCGCAGCTCGGCGATGAGCTTCTTGAGGTCGTCGCGCCGTGTGCGCACATCGCGGTAGTTGAACTGCTCGATGGTGATGGCCGAGGCGAGCCGGTCGGCCTCCTCCGCCGCCGAAAGGTCCCGCTCGTCTCGGGCTCGCTGGTGGAGGGCGGTCATCAGTCCGTAGCGCAGGGCGAGGCTCAGCTCATCGCCCTTGATCTGGTGGGCCTCCAGGGCCTGCCGGTACGTGTGGATCGCCTCGTCGGTGTACCCGGCCTTGTGGAACGCCTGGGCGAGGAAGTTGAGCGACTCGACGCGGCGCTTGGCCTCGTTGCGCGACTCCTGGAACAGGGGGATCGCCTCGTCGAATCGCCCCAGCTCGAAGCACCGCTTGCCGAGCTCGAACTTGTGCCCGAGGTCCGTGGGATAGGCCTCGACGCGCAGCTTGTACTCGGCGATCTCCGCCTCGAGCAGCTGGGTCCGGACCTTCTCGTACTCCTCGCGCAGCGCGCCATCGCCGGGGCTGGCCTCGGCCCGTTCGAGCCGGGCCTGCACCTGGCGGCGCATGACGCGCAGCTTGATGTCGCCCGCCTGCTCCCGGAACCGGAACTGCCGCGTCTCGTCGAAGCCCTTCATGAAGATCTGGTACGCCCGCTTCTCGTCCTCGGGGCGTCCCCGCTCCATCAGGCGTTTCCCGAGCAAGGTGATCGCGTGCGGGTCCTGCGGGCGCTTCGCGTAGTCCTCCTCCGCCATCCGCACCAGCCGGTCCAGCGTGTCCTCCGACTTCACAATCCGCTCCTGCTCGTCGAGCTGCCGCTGGCGCTCGGCGTCTCGCACGTTCGCCCGGAAGCCCCCGGCCTGACCGGTCCGGTCGTACCCGCCGGCCGACATCGTCGCCTGCGCCGACAGGTTCCGGATCTCCGCGGCCAGTTGCCCGTCGGTCGGATCGACGCGGACGGCCGCCTCGCCCGCCTTGACCGCCATGTCCCACGCCTGCACCCGCTGGAAGCAGTCCTTGAGCCGGACGTACAGGTCCTTGCGCGGCCGCTTGTCCTTGGCGACGGCGTTGAGCGCACGCTGCCCGATCCAGTACGTGGGCTCCGCGAGGTTGAGGCGCGAGGCCGCGTCCGCCGCCCGCACCGCCGCCGATGCCTCCAGGGGCTCCATCCCCCAGTCGATCAGGGCCAGGAGGTACTTCTCGAGGTCGCCCCGGCCGCTGAACTGCTTGAGCGTGTCCTTGCTGGGGCGCTTCTTGGAGTCTCGAAACTCGGCGGCCGAGGCGAAGAACCCCTCCAGACCGCGGAGGCTCGTGGGGTCCTGGCGCACGCCGTTGAGCCAGTTCACCATCGCGTACTCGAAGTTCGTCGAGTCGTGCAGCGTCCTGGCGTAGTCGAAGAACTTGGCGGCCTTCTCGGGGTTGACGACGTACTTGACCCCCGCGCCGACCGGGCCCGCGGCGCCCTCGCCCCCCGACTCGGCCCGCTTCTCCGGCTCGCGCGCGTTCCCGGCGTCCTCCGCCTCACCCTCGACCTTCTTCTTGCCGAATAGCGCCAAGCCTGTGTCCTCAACCCGGCCGACCGGAATCCGCTCCCCGGGCACGCGCGGCGGAGAGCAGCGATTGTAAGCGCCGTTCCTCGATCCGGCCTGCGCCCGTTGAGACCTCCATACGATCGCCCCATGGGACTCGATCCCTCCCGCCTGCACATTCTGTGCTACCCGGACCCCCGACTGCGCCAGCGCGCCCTGCCGGTGGGCGCCGCCGACGCCGACCTTCGGGCACTGGCGGCGCGGATGACCGACCTCATGCGCGAGGCCGACGGCATCGGCCTGGCCGCGACCCAGGTCGGCGTGCCCCTGCGGGTGTTCGTCGCCCACGTGCCGGAGGGGGAGGGCCGGCCCGCGGGCGCCCGCCCGGCCCTGTGCACGCCGGGCCCCGTCGTCTACGTCAACCCCGTGCTCTCGCACGCGGCCGGCCCCCTCGAAACCTACGAGGAAGGGTGCCTCAGCCTTCCCGACATCCACGGGGATGTGATCCGGCCGACCCAGGTCACGATCGGCGCCCAGGACCTCGAGGGGCAACCCTTCACCCAGACCGCCTCCGGGCTCCTGGCCCGGTGCTGGCAGCACGAGTGCGACCACCTCGACGGCGTGCTCATCATCGACCGGATGACGCAACTATCCCGGATGAGGAACCGCGCGGCCCTGCGCGAGATGGAACGCGCGGCGACATCACGCTGACCCGGGCGTGGACCGGGCGCTACCGTCCCACCGATGCGTCTGGTCTTCTTCGGTTCCGGCGCCTTCGGTCTGCCCACGCTCCTGGACCTGGCGCGCCGCCACGAGATCGCCGGGATCGTCACCCAGCCCGATCGTCCCGCCGGGCGGGGCGGCGCGCTCACTCCCACGCCCGTCGGCGCCCGGGCGCAGGACCTCCTGCCCGGGACGCCCCTGCTCAAGCCGGAGGCGGTCAACGACCCGGCGGTCGTCCGGGCCATCCACGGCCTGGGCTCCGACGCCTGGGTCGTGATCGCGTTCGGCCAGAAGCTCGGGCCCGCGCTGCGCGAGGGGGCGTTCGCGATCAACCTCCACGCCTCGCTCCTGCCGCGCTGGCGGGGCGCGGGACCCATCCATGCGGCGATCCTCGCGGGCGACGCGGTCACGGGAAACAGCGTGATCACCGTGGCCGAGCGGATGGACGCGGGCCTGGTGCTCGGCCAGACGGAGCGAGAGATCGCCCCCTCCATGACCGCCGGCGATCTGCACGACCTGCTGGCCGCCGATGGCCCGGCTCTCGTGGCCGAGGTGCTCGCGGGCCGCGCGGCGGGCACGCTCCGCCCCGTCGAGCAGGACGAGTCGCTCGTCACCCGCGCCCCCAAGCTTGGTCGCGCCGATGGGTGGGTGGACTGGACCCACCGGGCCGACCAGTGTCGGTGGCGCATCAACGGCCTCTCCCCGTGGCCTGGAGTCACGGTGCGGTTCCGGGGCCAGTCCCTCAAGCTTCTGCGCTCGGCCCCCGAGACGCCGCGGGGCACGGCGCCGGGCGCCGGCCCCGTCGCGAGCCCCCCCCCGCCCCCCCCCGGGAACGATTCTCGGCGATCCCGCGTCCGGGATCGTCGCGTGCGCCGGTGGTTCGGGCCTCCGGCTCCTCGAGGTCCAGCCCGCCGGCCGGCGCGTGATGGGATGGCGCGACTTCGCGAACGGACACGCCGTACGGTCCGAAGAAGCCCTGATCGGAGGTCCGACCGCGTGCTGACGCTCTGGGACATCATCCGGCCTCCCCGGCGCAGGCCGCCGCCACCGGCGCGCCCACCGGAGCCCGGCGCCAACGGGCACGCTCCGCCCCCCGGCGGGCCGGCCTCCCCGCCCGACCCGGCACGCATCGGCCCGCCATCGATGGCCGACCGCTACGATCTCGTGACCCGCGTGATGCTGGCCCGGTACCAGGTGCGCGTGCGTCGGTGGCGCACGAGCATGTCGGGGATCGCGTGGGAAGTCCGGTACCGGGACGGCACGGTGTCCCGGCTCATCGAGGCCCCGCGCCCCCGGGGCCCGATGTCCGCGGCGGTGTTCCGGCACGAGATCGGGCACCCCGCCATCGGCTTCGACCGCTTCCGTCCCCGGTGCCTCGAGGAATACCACGCCTGGATCTTCGCTCTGTCGGCCATGCGCGCGCACGGGCTCAACGTGACCGACGCCGTCGAGCGCCGGATGCACGACTCGCTCCACTACGCCGTGGCCAAGGCCCGGCGGCGCGGCATCCGGAGCCTCCCCGCGGAGCTCGCCCCGTACACCCAGCGCCGGACCCGGGTTTCCTCCACCCCGACGCGGGGCTAAGCTTGGGCGAGCGCCAACGGTGGCCCGGGTGGTCCGGCACCGGCGGCCACGTGACCGACGCAGATGACCTTGCCCGAGACGATGCAGCGGCTCACTGGATTCTGGTTCGCCTCGGGCGAGGTTGAATGACCGTGACGAATATCTACGTCGGAAATCTGCCGTTCAGCACCACCGAGGACGACCTGCGCGGGCTCTTCGAGCCCCACGGCCAGGTGCAGCGCGCCAGCGTCGTCATCGACCGCGAGACGGGCCGCAGCCGCGGCTTCGGCTTCGTCGAGATGGCCAACGACAACGAGGCCCAGGCCGCGATCGCGGCCCTCAACGGGCAGGACATGAACGGGCGGGCCCTCGTCGTCAACGTGGCCAAGCCGCGCGAGCAGTCCGGCGGAGGCGGGCGCGGCGGCGGCGGATACGGCGGCGGGCGAGGCGGCGGCGGTGGACGCAAGGCCTGGTGATCGCGCCGGCCCGATGAAGCAGGGATGCTCCCACGCCCGCCGCTCGGCGGGCGTTTTCTTTCACCACGACCAGGCCACGGTGAGCGCCTCTCCCGCCGCCAGGCGCGCCGGCGCTCGGAGGGTCGCCGTCCATCGACCGCCATGTCGGCTCGCGCCGGCGATGACCCGCACCGTGACGCCGTCCCTCGAGACGCGGGGGATGCGGGCGGCGGGGATCTCCTGGTAGCGAGGGGGCGTCATCTTCGCGCGGCGCGGGAGGTTGACCCAGAGCTGCACGCCGTGGATCCGGCCTCCGTTCCTGCGCACGGCCTCGCTCGGCATCTCCGAGTGCACGACCCCGGAGCCGGCCGTCATCCACTGCACGTCTCCAGGCCCCAGCCGCCCGTGATGACCGGCGGAGTCGCGGTGCTCGAGGTC
>CAYWOF010000232.1:0-6020 GCA_964459825.1 uncultured Phycisphaeraceae bacterium
ATGTCCTCGCGGGCCGACTGCGCCAGGCTCAGCAGCTTCTCATAGCTTTCCACGGCTCATCCTCGCTTCTTGCGCTGGTCGGGGCCCTCGGATCGCCTCCGCGAGTCCCCGATGCCTCCGTGTGCCCGCCCGGCCGGGACGTCCTGCCGGGCCCGTCAAGTCTAGCACGCCTGGGGCCGCTACCGGCCCACCTGCGGCAGGAGCCGCTCCAGGAGTTCCAGGGCCGCCTGAACGTAGCGCGGGTGGCCCTCATGGGCCAGGAACACGGGAACGGTGGCCGCCATCAGCACGCGCCGGACGTTGGCCAACGCACCGTAGTCACCGTCGGTGGAAAGCCCGAGGGCCCGTCGGTGCCGGGCCAGTTCCGAGACCGTATGAACTCCGAACAAACCGTCCGGCCGCCCCCAGAACTGACGCTCCAGGTACACGGCATCCTCGATCCAGTTCCCGGCGTGCACGAAGCCCAGGTCGATCAGGACACACCCTCCATCCCGGTCCAGGGCCAAGGCATTGCCGGGATGCAGGTCGCCGTGACACCATGAATCGATGGAACGCTCGGACCAGCGTCGCGCCAGGCGCTTGATCACCTTCTCCGCGTGGCGCAGGGCATCGTTCCATTTCTGGGCGTTGGGCATGTCCGCGGCCCGAGCCACGCGCCGGGCCCGATCCACCAGCTCGGGCCAGTCCTCGTCGGGGGGAGGTGGGGCGAGGGGCGCGCGAGCGATGGCCCGTGCCTGGAGCGACGCCGCGGCCGCGAGAAGGTCGTGGGCCGCCCGTTCGCTCCAGATGGCCGACAGGGGCCGGCCGTGGATGCGCTCGGTCACCAGCCAGGCGAGGTCGTACCCCCCCAGGGAGGTGCCCGAGGCGAGCACGCGCGGCGTGGGCGAGGGGGCGCCGTTCTCTCCCGGCCGGGGGGCCAGCAGGGTTGTCCAGTGGTGCTCGGAGGGGCCCACGGGAAGCTTGACGAGCACCTCGATCTCCGCCGGATCGGCGTCATCGCCCGTTCGCCAGCGCGCGTACCCGGTGGCTGCGCCCCCGTGCTGCCAGGTGGACCGGAACCACTCGATGCCCGCGAGCCGGCCCCCGCACTGCTCGACCAGCACGGGCTCGAGCGCGGGGGCGAGCGTGGACTCGTCGTGCGGCTCCAGGTTCCGGGCTTCTCCGGTCATCCGGATCGGGTCCTCCGTGTCGGGCGCACAGGCTACAGCGCTCCGGTCGCCGCGCCCAGCGCGATCACCTGCTCGACGCCCAGTTCCTCCGCCCGTCGGGTGGGCGCGATGCCCGGTGGCCAGGGCACGTCGCGCCCCAGGACGCTCCCGATCTGCTTGCGCCGCGAGGCGAACAGGCGCTGGGCGAACGCGCCCAGGCGGGCCGGCTCCGCGCAGAGCGGGCGCGCACGCCGGGCGATCGCCAGCATCGTGCTCGTCACGGCGGGCCGGGGCCAGAAGCACTCCGGCGGGAGGTGCGCGATGGGGCGTGCATCACCCACGGCCCGGACCAGGATGCTCAGGGGCCCGTAGTCGCGCGAGCCCGGCCCGGCCAGCAGCCGATCGGCCAGCTCACGCTGGATGGTCACGTACATCCCCCGGCATCGGGGGTGGTCGGCCAGCAGCGTGGCCAGCACCGGCGTGGCGACGTTGTAGGGCAGGTTGGCGACCAGCGTGAAGGGGCGGTCCCCCAGGGCCGCCCCGAGTGCCGGGGCCAGCGCGTGCTTGGACGCGAGGCAATCGCCCGGCACCAGGGTGAAGCGGGGATCGGCACCGAACCGGTCCTGAAGCAGGTCGCACAGGCCCGGGTCCAGCTCGCCCGCGACCACGTGGCACCCGCGGGCCAGCAGGGACTCGGTCAGGACGCCCGTGCCCGGACCGATCTCCAGCACGACATCCCCCGGGCCAACGCCCGAGGCTTCCACCAGCTTGCGCACCAGGTTCTGGTCGATGAGGAAGTTCTGGCCCAAGGCGTGGCGGGGCGCCAGCCCGCGCCGTTCGAGCATCTCCTTGATCTGGGTCAGGGTCTGCACGGGTAGCTACGGACCGGCGAGGCCCGACCGGCCGCGGGTCGCCCTCCTCGCGGATCGAGGCCTGCCAGGGCCAACTGTACGGTCCGGGTCCGTCGGCCGCGTTCCGCGTCCCCGGTCGTTCGTCACCACAGGCCGTCGAGGATCGAGCCGATCGCGTGGGCGACGCCGTCCTCGTCGTGGGAGCGGGTCTGGCGCGCGGCGGCGGCGCGAACCGCCGGCACCGCGTTGCCCATCGCCACACCCAGCCCCGCCTCGCGGATCATCGACAGGTCGTTGATCTCGTCCCCGATCGCCGCGATCCGCTCGGGCGCGATGCCCCAGCCCGAGGCCAGCCAGCGCACGGCCGACCACTTGGTCGCCCGGCGGTCGAAGACCTCGAGGATGTTGACGCTCTGGCCCGGCGGGAGCTGCGCCCGCAGGTGGGGCGCCGCGACGGCCGAGAAGTGGTGCATCAGCGCGCCGGCGCCCAGCTCGAGCTCCAGGTCGCGGGTCAGCGCGTCCAGCCGGCCGGAGAGCCCGCACACACCGACGCGGACGGAGTGCTCCGGGTGCTCGTCCTCGGCGATCGAGCGCACCGTCCGGACGCGCACGTCCAGCTCGTCGAACCACCACGCCGTCACGGGATCGAGCGGGTGCTCGTCCGGGCCGATCACCAGCAGGTAGTCGTACCCCGCGGCCTCGGAGTCCTTGAGCACCATGACCGGGTAGCCGTGGCCGAGGAGCCGCTCCGTCGCCCGGAGGACCAGGGCCCGATCGAGGTTGAACCGGTGGAGCGTGCGCCGCGTCACCGGGCAGGCGAGCATGGAGCCGCCCGCGACGACGACGGGATCGAGCTGCTCGATCCCCTGGAGGATGTGGATGCACTCCACGAGCCCCCGTCCGGTGCAGATCACCACGCGAAGGCCGGCCGCGCGGGCGCGCCGAAGCGCCTCCAGGTTCGCGGGGCTGACGCGTTGCCGGGGGTCGAGGAGCGTGCCGTCGAGGTCGATCGCCAGGGCGTCGTAGCGCACCGGCGCACGCGCGGCCGGGGGCGCGGACGGGGCGCGCGGCGTGACGGGGTCCGCTCTCACGCGCCGCCCGCCCCCTCGCCGTCACGCATGCGATCCTCGGCCCCGGGGCCGAACCGGATCGCGTTCTTGCCCTGCTGCTTGCTCTGGAGGGCCAGGGCATCGGCGCGGGCCAGGAGCGAGGCCGGGTCGGTCCCGTCCCAGGGGAACGTCGCGAGCCCGCCCGAGATCGTGAGCGTGCCGGGGGCCTCGCGCCCCAGCTTGGGGAAGCGCGCCTCGCTGACCTGCTTCTGGAAGCGCCGGGCGATCTCGAAGATCGAGCTCGGGTGCCGGCTGTCCGGGGCGCGCGGCCCGTGCGGCTCGTGGAAGATGACCGCGAACTCGTCCCCGCCGATGCGGCAGATGCGGTCCGACGGGCGCGTGACGCTGGAGAGGAGGCGCACGGTCTCGAGGAGGATCTCGTCCCCGGCGCCGTGCCCGTGCCGGTCGTTGAACTCCTTGAAGTTGTCGATGTCGAACATGAGGATGGTCAGGCTCCGGCGCTGGGCCCGGGCCCGCGTGATGGCCGCCGAGAGGAACTGGTCGAAGTACCGGCGGTTGTAGGCGCCCGTGAGCGGGTCGCGGAAGGCCGCCTCGCGCAGCTGGGCCCGCTGCTCGTCGAGCGCCAGCCACCCTCCGAGCCACGCCGCGTGCGCGGCCAGCGCCTCGTCCCGGACCCGGGGGCAGCGCAGGCGACCCAGAATCCGGCCGCGCCAGGCGACCGCCACGCCCTCGCCGGGGCCCGGCTCGAAGGCCACGTCCCGCGCCCCGACGCGGCGCCGGATCAGCTCCAGCGCCGCTTCCAGCACCGGGCGCCCGTGGAGCGCCTGACGCACGAGCGCCTCATCGCCGACATCTCCCGCGCCGCGCCGGGCCGCGACCATGCCCTCGATGAGCGACTCGGCCTCGCCCCGGGAGGGCACCTCGATCGTGGGGGGGGCCGGCGCCGGCATCGTCAGGACCTCGATCTCCGCCTCCACCGGCTCGGGCTCGAGGGCGGGGGCCGCGCGCGCCCGATCGGCGAGCGCGCGCACCACCTCCGGAGACGCGTCCGGTCCCAGGGCGCCGTCGAACTCCTCGGCGCGACCGTCCGACTCGACTCGGAGCGTGCGAACCGCGGGATCCACACGGCGCAGGGCCGCGACGAATCGCGCCGCCTCACCCGGGGGCGAGCCCTCGCCGTTGAACGAGACGTCGGAGCCGACGATCACCACCGAACGCGCCGGGGAAGCTCCATCCGTCGGGCGCCCGAGCTCACCCACGGCCTCGAGCGGGAGCGCCACGCGGACCAGTTCCATCGCCGGGTCACGGCGCAGGCGCGCGTCCAGCCCGGTCCGGCCGACGAGGATCACCCGGAGCGGTTCCGTGCCGGGCGCGCCGCGATCGGCTTGCGTCCCGCGCGTTGAGGCCTGGTCCGACATCGCCCAACTCCCCGACCCCGACGGGCCCGCGCCCCTCACGGGCGCTCCGGCCGGTCCGGCCCCTCGTCACTCAGGAGCATCGCAAGCTCCTCGCCCGTAAGCAGGCCTCGCATGGTACTCGATCTTGAGTCCGATTCGACCTGTTCTCCAGATCCGATCTGCTCCGGTCCTAGAACCTCATCGGCGCGTGGGGCGGTCCCCTGCACCTCCGGCCCGCCCGTCAGGCGCAGGCGCGGGCCGGGAATACCGCCCGGCCGACCATCCCGTCCCCTCGCGGCGCCCTCGCGCTGAGTTCCCGGACCTGGAGCGCCCCCCGCCCGTTCCCCGCCGGCCGTGCCTGGTACGGCCGTTACAACCGGCGTGTTCTTCACCTCCGGCACCGGCCCGCTGGCCGTCGTCGGTTCCGAGGGGCCGCCGGTCGCGTGCCGAAGACCCGGGTCGGCGCTCCCCGCCACGCGCAAGGGGGGTCGGGAGTGCGCTTCGTAGATCCAGGGAGTCACCCGCGGCGCGTGCACCGCCATCGCCCGCACGAGCTCATCGGGCTTCACCAACCGGACCGGTTCGATCAGCACGCAAACGACGGCGCGCTCCGCGCCCCCCGTGGCGACGTGCCGGCCGCCGGTGCCGAGTGTCAACTCCGCGAGGGCCTCGAACCGGTCGTGGACCTCGACGGTGCGCACGCCGCGCCGAGCGAGCGCGCCGACCAGGTCGGGTGGCGCCGCGCCTCCCGGCTCACACCAGAGCACGCAGACCGTCGTCCGCCCGTCGCCGTCTCCACGGCTCTGGCCATCCATGTCCTGATTGTATCAGGCGGGCGGGTCCGCCGGGGGTCGAGAGGAGGACCCGGGCCACCAGGTCGGCGCCCTCCGCCGGGCCCAGGCGCTCGAGCGCCGACCGCATCTCGGCGCGCCGAGCCTGGCCGGCGAGCAGCTCCTCCAGCACCACCCCGGCCTCGTTCGCGTTGGCGTCATCGTCGGCCAGGTCGTCCGCCAGCACCGCGGCGCCGGCCTCGGCAAGCGGCAAGGCGTTGAACCGCTGGTGCCGATCCCGGTGGTAGGGATAAGGGAGGAACAGCGTCGGCACGCGGTTGGCCCAGGCCTCCGCGACGCTCCCGGCCCCCGCCCGGCTGACGGCCAGGTCGGCGGCCCCCCACGCGTCGCCCATGGCGTCGATGAACGGCTCGACCCGCGCGGGCACGCCGGCGCTCTCATAGGCCGCGCGCACCCGTCCTTCCTCGCCGGGCCCGCACTGGTGGACGGCCTGCCACCCGGCGAACAGCGCGGGCCGGGCGGCCAGCAGCCGGATGACCAGCCCGTTGACCGTTCTCGCTCCCTGGCTCCCGCCGGTGACCAGCAGGGTCGGGCGCGCGGGCGCCAGCCCCAGGCGCGTGCGGCAGTCGCCGGGCGTCCCCGCCGCGACGGCGCCCGAGCGAACGATCGGCCCGACCAGCTCCCAGGGCGCGCCCGGCACGGGGATCGCCGTGAGGATGCGATCGCATCGGCGCGCGATCCACCGGTTGGCCTTGCCCGGGAC
>CAYWOF010000233.1:0-6017 GCA_964459825.1 uncultured Phycisphaeraceae bacterium
GCCACCGGCGGCCAGTGCATCTGGAACGCGGATCCGCGCCCGCTCCCCCGCGCCTACATCGTCGGCGGCCCGGAGGGCGCGCCCACCACCTGCTTCCTCTGGGAGCTCGAGTTCCAGGCCCCCATCCTCGCCCGCCTCGACCCCGCCATCCTCCGCGCCCAGCTCGAGGCCTTCATGCGCGTCGACCTCCACCGCCACTGGGGGGTCGAGACCGTCAGCGGGCGCGGCGCCGGCATGGGCTACGGCATCAACCCCGGCGCGTTCCTCTCCGCCGTCCGCGACTACGTCCGGTTCACCGGCGACCGCGCCTGGGCCCTCGCGCACCTCGACTACCTCCGCTCCTGCGCCCGCCCGGAGCTCACCGACTACGGCCACTACCAGCACATCCTCGAGTGCGTCAGCACCTACGAGCACACCATCGCCGCCTTCAACGCCCTCAACGTCGCCGGCCTCCGCTTCCTCGCCGACCTCACCGGCGAGCCGGCCTACACCGACGCGGCCCGCGCCCTCGCCGCCCGGGTCCTCACCCTCTACGCCGGCGGACCCTTCGCCTGCCTCCAGCCCGATGGCTCGCGCCGAACCGTCCGCACCATCCTCGACTTCGTCTACGTCGGGCGCTGCATGACCGACGACCTGCTCGACGAGGTCCGTCACGGCATGGTCGAGTTCTTCCGCACCGACCTCCAGACCGACGACTGGCTCCGCGCCCTATCGCCCGCCGACCCCAACGCCCTCACCCCCGAGCTTCCTTCCTTCCAGACCTTCCGCGCCGACCACCAGGCCACCGGGTCCTACGACGGCTGGCCCGCGTACGCGGCCTCCGTTCTCCTCCGCTTCGGCTACCGCGCCGAGGCCCTGGCCTGGCTCCGCCGCCTCGAGCGCGTCACCCGCGAGGGCCCCTTCGGCCAGGCCCACCTCATCCACCCCGACGGCGCCCGCAAGGCCAGCTTCTTCAACGGCAACATGTACCTCGCCACCTCCGGGTGCGCGTACGCCGCCATGCTCCTCGACGACCTGGCCTGATCGCCCGCCGCGCCGTCTCAGTCGTCGCCATCCTCCCCGTGCTCCTCGTCGTGCCCCTCGCGCTCGTGCCCCCCGCCGCCCTCGCCTCCCTCGCGTCCCTCCCCCTCCCCCAGCTGGAGCGAGGCCCCCCAGATCGGCACGGTCGTCGTCCGCGTCGCCGCGTCGTAGTTGCGCACGAGCGCGAACGCCCATCCGCCGATGACCGCCAGCACCACCAGGCCCGCGACCGGGCGCGCCGAGCGGATCGCATCCCCCGGCGCGCCCGTCTTCGTCCCGCGGATCATGCTCAGGGCGATGTTCTCGCGATGGCGCACCGTGTGGAACACCACGCCCAGCAGGTGCAGTCCGACCACGCCGAGCATCGTGTACGCCAGAACCTCGTGGACCTCCTTCACACCCTCGTAGCCCCGCCCCATCATCACGCCCGTGGCGCCCAGCCCGAGCACCAGGAAGAGCATCGCGAAGATCGCCCACGCCGAGCCGGGATTGTGCCCCGCGTGGCGCCGACCCCCGCCGACCAGCGCATCCCGCAGATACCCCAGCACCGCGACCGGTCCGAACGCGAACGAGCCGAAGCGCGCGTGCCGCGTCCCGATGAACCCCCACACGATCCGCACCACCACGATCGCCCCCAGCGTCAGCCCGATCACCGCGTGGTACGGAAACCACGCGCCGTGCTCGCCCCCGAGAAACGCGATCGCCGCCGCCGCGATGAACCCCGCGCCCAGCAGCAGGTGCATCAGCCGGACCGGCCAGTCCCAGACCAGAACGCGTTCCATGATGACCTCCCCCGGCGCATCCGCCGACGATCCCGGCCCGCGTGGAAAGCGGACAATAATAGCGGCTATTGCCTTCGTCGGAATCTCCACGCCCGGGTTTCGCCGATCAGTGCCCGTGCGCCGAAGGCCCTCCCGGTTGGGGTGGTGGGGGCGACCCTCCCTCCGCGTTGATCTCGTCGAGCAGCGCCACCGCCCGGCGCAGGTGCGGGATCACGATCGACCCGCCCACGATCAGCCCGATGCCCAGCACCTCCCAGATCTGCGCATCGGTGACGCCCTCCTCCCGGCACCGGATGATGTGGTACGCGATGCAGTCATCGCACCGGAGCACCAGCGAGGCCGAGAGCCCCGCGATCTCCTTGGTCCGCGCATCGAGCGCGCCCGGCCTGTACGCCTGCGAATCCAGCCCGAAGAACCGGTTCACCACCAGGTCCTTCTGGTCGAAGATCCGCCGGTTCATCCGCTCGCGAAACTCGCGGAACTCGCTCAGTCGTCCGGGCATCGTCACGCCTCCAGGGGTCAGGGAGCGCCAAGCATACCGGGCCGCGCCCGACGCACGCCGCCTCAGGCTCCCACGCCCGCCCCGCGCTCCTCCCGCGCGCCCGCCACCAGCGCCCGCAGTTCCAGCACCTCCACCGGGCACTCCGCCCAGTCGTGCTCCCAGCACACCACCAGGTCGCACCCCTTCGGATCGTGCCCGTGGTGCAGAAAGTCCGACGACCGCAGCTCAAACTCCACCCGGACCCGCTCCCACCACCCCTCCCCGCCCGGCACCCGCCGCAACGCCTCCCCATCCGGGAACCTCACCCCCAGCCTCGTCACGATCAGCCCCGCCTCCCGCCACAGCACCCCCGCCGCGTGCACCACCCCCGTCTCCGTCACCGGCGCGTGCGCAAAGCCCCGCGGCGGCACCGGCTCCCCCAGCACCCGCCGGCTCGCCTGCGCCCGCCGCCGCATGCCCCGACCGTGCCGCCGCCGCGCCACGCCCTTTCCCCGCACCTCCCTCGCGGCGTTCTCGGTGCGACCGCCGGCCCCATGCCGCCGCACACCTCCCGCCGTTCCCCGCGGACCGGAACTTCGCGAGCTCGTCTCTCCGCTCCCCCCTTCGCTCCTCGTCCGCTCCTCGCGCTCTTTCCACGCCCCGTACCGCGCCAGCACCCCCGCCGGCCCGCCGAACCGGTCCGACACCACCCGCGCCGGGATCGACCGCGTGCACCGGCGCACGAACTGCGACCACGTCGGCGTCCGCCCGAACTTTCGCGCCACCCGGTCGAACTCGTACAGCAGGCACTCATCCGTCAGCGGCAACCGGGCCCGCGCCCGCCCGATCAGCCCCGCCGCCTCCAGCACCGAGTGCCACCCGCGCGGGAAACACCCGTAGATCGTCCGCAGGCTGATGTGCGACCACACCGCGAACGGCTTGGCGAGGATCGGCCCCTGCGTCCGCCCCGCGAACCGCCGCACCGCCCCGATGATCCGCTCCCGATTCGCCTGACGCATGTCTCCCCCTTCCTCCCCCGCACCCGCGGGGCCGATGGCCGAGCGCTCGAAGCCCGAGGGGGACCGGCCCCCCCCGCACACCCAAGAAAAGCACACGCTCCGCCCCATCGCAACCTCCAACCGCCCGATCACCCAAAAACGGCGCACAAAACCGGGTCATCGCCCCCAAAAACCCGCGCCCTGTGCCACCGACCCGGCCGCTTTGGGCAGGGTCGGTGTCTTCCGGACGTCCCTATGCCACCGACCCGGCCGCGTTGGGCAGGGTCGGTGTCTTCCGGACGCCCCTGTCCCACCGACCCGGCCACTTTGAGCCGGCCGCCCTGGGCAGGTTCGGTGTCTTCCGCACGGCATCAACAACACCGAGCGCGGGGGGCACCCCGCCGCGCTCCATCGCCGTTCTCCCGCGCGCCCGGCGCGCCCCGCACCTCGCCGCCTACGCTCGGGCTCCCGCCGGAGATCCCGCCCGTGCCGATTCCCCAGGACATCCGCGCCTACAACGAGGCCCAGCCCGACAGGAAGACCTGCGATGCCCTCGCCCGCGCCATCGAACGCCACCTCAAGGGCGCCGAGGGCAGGATCTGGCACCGCCACCCCGTGTGGTTCCTCGAGGGAAACCCGATCGTCGGGTACAGCACCCTCAAGGATGGCGTGCGCCTGATGTTCTGGAGCGGCCGGTCGTTCGAGGAGCCCGGCCTGCGCCCGGAGGGCGGCGACCGCTTCAAGGCCGCCGGCGCCCGCTACACGAGCGCCGCCCAGATCTCCGCCGCCGACCTCGAGCGCTGGCTCGCCAAGTCCGCCCGGATCCAGTGGGACTATAAAAACCTCGTCAAGCGCAAGGGCCGGCTCGAGCGGTTGAAGTAGCATCGCCGCGCGTCCGGCGCATCCGTCGGGAGCAACCGCACGGCCGCACGGGAAGCCGACGGTGCACGGAGCGGGTCGCTTCGATTCCGCCGGTGGTCGCCCCCGTTGGCCCAGCGGGGCCGCGGGGGGTAGCCACGGGTGGAGAGACGCCGCTCTGAGCGTCGCGGAACCCGTGGAAGGCGTGACGGAAACGCACGCCGCCCCGGCAGGGGCGGAGGAATGTGCTGCGTGCGATACTCGGTCGGCAATCGACCGTGGCCGCAACCCGTCGCGCCATGGGCCCGAAGAGCGAGGCCGCGTTTCGGTGCGCCCTTGTCTTCCGGGGGATGGAGGTGCCGGAGGAAGGGGCTTCCCCTTCTTCTGGCATCAGCAGACGATCGACGCCCGGGCGCCACCGATGAACCGGATCATCGCGCGCGCCGGCGATACAGCCCGAGGCCCGCAAATCCCGCCGCGCCGGCGAGCCAGCCGGCCGAGGGCAGCGGGACGATGCCCACGAGCACGTTGGTGGAATCGCCGTTGTGCGTGCCGAGCGTGCGCACGTCGAGGCGCCCCAGCCCCGCGGGCAGGGCCAGGAGCAGGATGTCCGAGTGGAAGTCGTTGAGGCCGGGCACGGTGGTCACCTGGAACGCGCCCGTCGTGGTGTTGAGCGCGACATCGTCGTTGAACGACTGGCCGGTCAGCGTCCACGTGTGGTCGAACGAGCCGATGGTCTGGAGCCCCGTCAGCGCCATGGGAAGTCCGCCCGTGTCGAACGCCGAGACCACGAACGTCGAGTACGTCGGTGCGCTGTGCCCGAAGTTGCCGAGGCCGACCACGACGCCGGCGGTGCTGCTCAAGCCGGTGAAGTCCACCGAGAACGACCAGGCCTGCTGGAACGGGTTCTGCATGGCGATCGATGGAGCGTTCACGGGCGAGATGCCGGGGCTGTCGAACCGGATCGGGAAGTTGGCGTTGACGGTCGTGCTCGATCCGGCAACGGTGCCCACGACGGTGCCCAGGGCGCCGACCGTCGCCGAGCCCGACTGGGTCGAGCCCTGCGTCCACGAGGACCAGTGGACGGTGGTCGCGAGGGAGGCCATGGGGGCCGCGCCGAGCGCAAGCCCGTGGACCATGAACCGATGCGCACACTTCATGACTCTTGCTCCAATCTCCTGTTGAACTCCGGAACAACGCGGGCGAATCGCTCGGCGTGCCGGCGCCGGGCCCCTCCGGCGCCGGGCGCGCCCCGTCAGTTCTTGATCTGCTTCCACGCGCTCCACGCCGAATCGCCGATCGCGTTGAACGCCTGGACGCGGTACCGAAACGTCCCCGCGCCCGGTGCATCGGTCGTCGAGGTCGTGTTGGCCCCGACGGTGGCGACGATCTGCGCGTTGATCCAGCTCGAACCCGACTTCGTCTCGCGCTGGACCCGGAACCCGTCCTCGTTGGCCGAGTTGTCGGCCCACGCGACCCGGACCTGGCCCCCCGCGAGCTTCGTCAGCGTCGGCGTCCCCGGGGCGGCCGGCGCCGCCGGCGGCAGGGGCACATCGACGCCCAGCGCCCCCGCGGCATCAACCACGCCGCCAGAGACCGTGATGTTGGCCAGCGACGCCACCGGGCGCGCGGTGCCGATCACCTGCGTCCGCACCTGCTGGTAGGTCCATCCCGGGTTCTGCGCGTACACCAGGCCCACGACCCCGGCCACGTGAGGCGCCGCCATCGAGGTGCCGTCCAGGAAACGCTGGGTGGCTCCGGGGCCCGCCCAATCCAGAAGGTAGGTGCTCAGGATGTACACCCCCGGCGCTCCGACGTCCACGCTCGTGAGGCCGTAGTTGGAGAACGTGGCCCGCTGGTCGTTCATGTCCGTCGCGG
>CAYWOF010000234.1:0-6012 GCA_964459825.1 uncultured Phycisphaeraceae bacterium
GCCGCGCCGGAACATCTGGCCGATGGTGAATTCTTCTTCCGCCTTTTCGGTCGCCTCGGCCAGGCGGCCGTTGAGGGACTCGCTGTCGCGGATGTAGGCCGCCCGCAGGGCATCAACCTGTTCCTTCTGGGCTGCGTCGAGGTCCTCAAACCCGGCCACAGCCCCGATGGCCCGGTCGGTGTAGGACTGGCGGTAGATCTGGGGGAAGCTGGCCCGCCGCAGCGCCTCGTCAAAGGCCGCCCGGCTCTCCTCCGGGAGGAGGGCGGCAACCTCGCGGGCGTAGCGCCGGTTGAGGTCGCGGACACGGATACTGGCATCCCGGGCCTTTTCCATCACGGCCTGCGCCGCCTCGGCGTCGCCGTTGCGGAAGAGCTCACCCACCTGCCCCATCACATCGTCGTAGATCTCGTTGCGGGCGATCAACTCGCGGTCGAGGTCCACGGCGTACTGAGAGAGGATCGGATCGACCTGACCGCGGACCTCCGGGGAGGGCTTGAGGTCTTCAACCAGGCGGACGACATCCGCTCGCTCGCCGCTCATCCGGCCCCTGGCCATGGTGCGCTCGCGGCGCATCATCCGCTCCAGGTCCGGCCACCTGGAGGCCTGGTCCGGGACGAGGAGCGCCTGCACGTCGGCCAGGAAGGACTTCTCCGCGGCCTCGCGGTCCGCGCGGTCCTTGGCGAAGGACTCGCGGGCGCCCTCCCAGGCGGCGGGATCCCGGCCCTCGCGGAACTGCTCGCGCATCTCCTGCATCTTGGCGCGGGCTTCCTCGTTGATCTGGCCGGTGCGCGTGGAGTAGCCCTCGAAGAGCATGCCGACCATGGCCCTCTGCTCCTCGTCGAGGCCGAGGAACTCGGCGTAGCGCTCCATGTCCCTGCTGGTGAGGGCGGCTTCGAAGGCGCCCCCCATCATCCCGCCGGGGCCGCGCCCCTCGCCGCCGCCGGGCTGGGCCTGCGCCCCGACGCCGACGACGAGAAGGCAGGCCAGACCGGCCACGCACGCCGTTCGGACGATCCCGCGACCGAATGCCATGGTTCACACTCCCGCGCTCGCCAGCGGCGAGCAAAGACCCCCGCGCACAACGCCCGGTGAGGAACGCCGGCGGTTGGAGTGTATTGCAACCGGCGAGCCGGGGCGTCCCCGCCTCCTCCAGAATGAAAACACGCCCGGGAAGACCCGGGCGCAAAGAGGACGATCAACACGGGATTAGGCGTTCAGATTGCTCAGGGGCAGCCGGCGGCGAAGGCGTTCTGGTAGCAGAGGAAGTCGAAGGCGTCGCAGATACCGAACCCCGAGCCGGTGTCGCAGTCGCAGGCCCAGGGGTCCTGCGCGGCGAAGCGGTTCTGGAAGCAGAGGAAGTCGAAGATATCGAGCGTGCCGGAGCCGGAGAAGGTGTCGCAATCGGCGTAGCAGGTGGGGTTGTCGGTGAACTTCGCCACCATGTCGTCCATCCCGAACCCTTCGCCCCCGGTGCCCAGGCGGCGGTAGCGGCTCTTGAACCGCACGTAGTGGATCTCGCTCCCCGGGGAGGCGACGTAGCCGAGGAACTCGTTCTCCAGCGAGCTGTTCTTGGTCGCGCCCATCACGGCCAGCGTGGCGCCGCCGCTGTCAAGGAACTCGACGTCGAGCCGCTCCCCGGACGACGCGCCCCAGAACTCGGCGCCCCAGGCCTCCAGGGGCCGGCCGAACTCGAGCACCACGCTGACGCCGGTGGTGTTGACCTCCGGGAAGTCGGTCCAGCACGAGGCGTGGGTCGTCCCGTTGTTGTCAACGAACTCGAAGGGCGGCGTGTCGACGGAGTTGCGGAAATGCAGCAGCGTGGTCCGCCCGACCTGCATGATGTCCCAACTCGTGAACTCGGCCCGCCGGGCGCGGAAGGGGACGTCCTCGCCGACCGAGTCGAAGTCCTCCGCCACGTCGATCCGCTCGACCAGGAGCATCCACTCCGAACGGTTCCGCACGAACGAGCCGTCACCGGCTTCCAGGATCTCCTTCCCGCCGTTCCACTCCAGCGGACCGCCCGAGCCGCCGTCGGGCCCCTGGCCCAGGGCAGCCGTCGCCGCCAATGCGATTCCCAAGGCTCCGAACCCTGCCCACACGTTCTTCTTCACGGCACACTACCTCCCACAAAGGAAGCGCAGGACAGCGACGGCCGCACACATGCCGCCTACCCCTGCCTGCGCCTGGATTGGCTCTTAGACCCCGATCCTCCGTCTCAAAGCAACTCCCCGGCCCGAACGCCGGGAAACGGATAGGTCGCCTCTCGTTGGTCCTGTACTCTCCCGCCATCCCAAGGCCGTCCGCTGCGCGAGTCCTGAAAACTGTGGCTGGGACTATAACCGATCACGGCAAAAAGACACCGCTCATTCGCGGCTTTTGCCCAAATATGCGGGCGCGGCGGGGCTTTGGGGCGTTTGACCCACCGGGGACCCCCTCGGGAAGTGACGCCCTTCCCTATTGCGGAGCAATATAACAAGTCTGGACCGAGCGCCGGTCAGTCGCCGCGCCCGCGCTCCGTCGGTTCCGCCCGCACCTCGTGGTAGCGCGTGCCGTCGACAAACCCCTGGAGCTTTCGGGCCCGCACCGGGTGCTGGAGCTTGCGGATGGCCTTGGCCTCCACTTGCCGCACCCGCTCCCGGGTCACCTTGAAGATCCGCCCGACCTCCTCCAGCGTGTAGGTGTACCCGTCGCCGATGCCGTACCGGAGCTTGATGATCTCGCGCTCCCGGTACGTCAGGGTCTTCAAGACCGCCTCGATGCGAGCCTTGAGCATGTCCTGCATCGCCGCGTCGCTGGGGGGTTCCTGCCGCTGGTCCTCGACGAAGTCGCCGAAGTAGGTGTCCTCGCTCTCCCCGACGGGGCGGTCGAGCGAGACGGGCTGGCGACTTATCCGGACCACGCGGCGCACCTCCGCGGGGGTGAGGTTGGCGCGCTCGGCGAGTTCCTCCACCGTGGGCTCCTGCCCCGTGGCCTGGATCATCTCCTTCTGGAGGCCGCGGAGCCGGCTCATGGTCTCGATCATGTGAACGGGGATGCGGATGGTGCGCGCATGGTCGGCGATGGCGCGCGTCACGGCCTGGCGG
Organism: uncultured Phycisphaeraceae bacterium; assembly: GCA_964459825.1. Taxonomy (GTDB): domain Bacteria; phylum Planctomycetota; class Phycisphaerae; order Phycisphaerales; family UBA1924; genus CAYWOF01. The sequence goes on from CAYWOF010000234.1 coordinate 3,084, forward strand.
ATCCACCAGGTCGCGTAGGTGCTGAACTTGTAACCGCGCTTGTACTCGTACTTGTCCACGGCCCGCATCAGGCCCGTGTTCCCCTCCTGGATGACATCCAGGAAGGAGAGCCCGCGGTTGCGGTACCGCTTGGCGATGGAGACGACCAGGCGGAGGTTGCCGCCGGAGAGGTCGCGCTTGGCCTGCTCGTACTCCCAGAGGACGGTGCCAAGCGCCTTGACCCGGCGCTCCAGGGCCTGCGGCGATTCGAGGACCAGGGCCCGCATGCCCGCGAGCTCCTCGCGCATCACCTCGGCGTCCTCGGGGGAGACGCGCTTGTGCCCGCTCTCGACGCGGGCCAGGTCGGCCTCCAGGTCGCTCATCTTGCGCGAGATGCTGCGCAGCTTCTTCATGAGCGGGATGATGCGGCCGGTGCGGAGGCTGAGCTCCTCCATCAGCGCCGCCATGCGCCGGCGGCGCCGGGCGATCCGCTCGCTGAGCTCGGCGATGAGGGCGCTGTCGCCGCCCTGGGCCGCGGTCTGGTCGAGCACCGTCCAGTCGGCGCGGTTGCGTTCGATGAGCTGCTCGACCGTGCGGAGGTTGGTGGGGATGCGCCGGCTGATCCGCTCCTTGCACTCGCTGTCGAGGGTCGAGACCCGCATCGTGCGATCGAAGGGCAGCTCGCCGGTGTGCACCAGCTTGAGGGTGTCCACGGCCTGCTGCACGATGTAGTCGATCTCGAGGCAGCGGCGGCGGAAGATCATCCGCGTGACCTCGATCTTCTTGGCCAGCCGCACCTCTTCTTCGCGCGTCAGCAGGGGGATGGTGCCCATCTGCGAGAGGTACGTCCGGATCGGGTCGTCCACGCGCTTGCCGACGCTCTCCTCGGCGATGGCCTCGTCGAGGTCGCGCTGCAGGGCCTCGTCCTCGGCCTGCTCCTCGGCGGTCTGGTTCCCCTTGCGGGCCCCGCGCAGGGCGTGCTCCTCAGCGGTCCGGTCGCCGCCGGCGACGCTCATCGCCCGGAAGCGCGGGGGCAGGCGCGCGGGCGCCGGGGGGTTCCCCGCCCCGCCCTCGCGGTAGGTCCGGGCGCGGTACTCCAGCTCGTCGACCAGTTCGATCCCGGCCCCGTCGATGAGGACGAGGACCTCGTCGATGCACATCGGGTCGACCATCTCGTCGGGAAGCGTGTTGTTCAGTTCTTCGTAGCTGAGCCAGCGACGGCTCTTCCCAAGCTCGAGCAAGGCGGCGACCGCCGGGTGCACATTGAACATCGCCCGCTCCTGTCCGAGCCCCATCCAGGGCCCGCTCCCGCCGGAAAGCCGGTGAGCGTAGGCGCTCGAAGCGCCTGTGCCACGGGCCTTTCCGTTTCTCCTCGCTCCTCCGTGCTCGATCCGTCAGAACACCACCATCCCTGAAAGAACGTTCACCCCGGGCGTGGAACTACCCGGGGGTCGGACCCGCGGCTGGCCCGCCGGGCCCGTTCCGCCGCCAGCCGCTCGACCGCCCTGGCTCCAGAAGGCTCCTCCCCCTTGGCCCGCAGGCGGTCCCGGTCATAGGCCAGGCGTCCCAGGGTGTCCCGCCAGAGGCGGCGGACCCGTTCGGCCTCACCCTCACTCACCCGCTCAACGAGCTCGGAGAGCGCCACCGCCGCGCCCTGGGGCCCCTCGTCGGGCAGGCGGGCCAGCACCGCCCGGAGCGTGGGCTCGCCCTCCTCGCCCGCGGCCGCCTCGACCGCGTCCAGCACCGCGCCGAGCGGGGCCTTCGCCGCGACCGCTTCTCGGAGCCCTTGGAGATCCTCCGGGCCCAAGGCGTGCCACAAGCCCGGCTCGACGAGGAGGCACCCGATGAGGTACTCGGCCCCCGTCGGCGTCGAGGTCTGCGCGGGGGGCGGCGGCGGGCCGCGCCGGCCGTCGCGCCCCGCGGGGATCGCACCGGCGATCACGGAATCGGGCAGGTCGGTCAGGCGGGTCAGGCGCTTGATGATCAACTGGCGGCGGAGGGGCTCGACGCGTGCCAGCCCAAGCTCGACGAGCCGCGCGATCTCGCCCCGGACGGCCTGCTCGATCGCCGAGAGCCCCGCGCCCTGGAGCCGATCACGCATGCGGTCGAAGCGGTACTCAAGCAGGCCGGGCGCACTTGCGAAGACCTGCCTCAGCAGACGGGCGCCCTCCTCGGGGCCGGCCGGGCCCTTGAGCAGCTCATCGGGGTCCTTGGCGCCGGTGACGGCGGAGAGGACGCCGATCTTGACGTCGACGCTCTCGCCGAAGAAGACCTCGACGGCGCGGTCGGAGGCCTTCTGCCCCGCCTCGTCGCCGTCGAAGAGGAGGACCACGGTGTCGCACAGCCGGCGCAGCGCCGCGGCGTGCCGGGGGGTGAGGGCCGTGCCCAGCGTGCCCACGACGTTGCGGATCCCGGCCTGGTGGCAGGCGATGACGTCGGTGTACCCCTCCACGACCACCGCGGCCCGTTCCGACTGGATCGCTCGCGCGGCCTGGTGCAGGCCGTAGAGCGTCCCGCTCTTGTCAAAGAGCGGCGACTCGGGGGAGTTGATGTACTTGGGCTCGTCGGCCTCGTCGATCCGGCGGGCCCCGAAGGCCAAGATCCGCCCGATCTGGTCGTGGATCGGGAACATCAGGCGGTTGCGGAACGCGTCGTAGTGCGTGCCGTCGTCGCGCGGCTTGAGCAGCCCGGCCGCGGCGAAGGCGCCGGCGGGCACGCCCTTGCGGGTGATGGTGGCCAGCAGACCGTCCCAGCGCGCGGGGGCGGCGCCGAGCCCGAATTGCTCCACCATCTCCGGCGCGATCCCGCGGCGCTCGACCACGCGCCTCGCGCCCTCGCCGTGCTCGGGGTGGCGGAGGATCGCCCGGAAGAACTCACCGGCCAGGGTGTTGGCCCGGACCAGCGCCGCGCGGTCGACCCCCGGCTCGGACTCGACCCGCTGCGAGCGGGG
>CAYWOF010000235.1:0-6004 GCA_964459825.1 uncultured Phycisphaeraceae bacterium
ACGAGGCGGGGTAGACACAGGCGGGACGCCTGTGCCACGAGCGGGGGTAGGGTGGCGCGCGGCGGGTCGGTTGGCGGGTCGGTGGTGGCGCATGGGGTCCCTCTACCCAGGGGCCAAAACCCATTTCTGCGCGCGCGCCGACGGGTCATAAGCGGTTGCTAACGCGCGTAAGTCGAGCGGGGACAGGAAACAGAAAATCTTGGGAGGAATTCGGAATTCCGTTGCGCGCGGGGACAAAGCGCGCGCGCGCGGAGGGGTGATCGGGGGGAGGGGGATGGGCGGTGAGCGGTGAACGGTGAGCGGTGAACGGTGAGGGGGACCGGCGCCGCACGATCGAGGCTGGCGCGTCGGGCTCGATGTGGCACGATGGTCGACCACTCGCGTGAGGTCATGCGCACCCGCTACGCGGCTAAAGAAGTGGTTGAGAGCCGAGAGGAGGTAGGGCCGCGTATCCGGTGGCACGGGATCGGCCGCGGCTGCGTCGATCAGGGAGATTTCCCTGTGGGCGCGGCATCGCGGGCGCGCCAGGATGGCCAAGACCCGCGCTTGTCGGATTGGGGGATCGCGGGCATGAAGGAGAAGGGAATGAGAGGGATCGCGAGTGCGTTGGTGGCGGTCGGGTGCCTGACCACGAGCGCCGGCGCCTGGATGGCCACGTTCGACTCCCTCACGGAGGGAGACCTGGGCCTGAGCTTCATCGACTCGGGCATCACGTTCTTCGACCTGGATGACGGCGCCGGGACGCCGCCCGTGCCGTTCAGCTGCGAGCGTGCGGAGGGTCTGCTGTCGGGGCCGGGCTTCTCCGCCCCGAACGCGCTGGGCTTCGGCAGCTGGGTGCCCGGGCCGGGCGCGGCGCTCCAGCAGTGCAGCTCGTTCAAGTTCACGACCGGGAGCGTGCAGACGTTCGCCTCGGTCGATGTGTTCGAGTGGCTGAGCCCGCCCGGGAACACGATCTCGCTGGAGGCCTACGCGGGCGGGGCGCTCGTCGGCAGCTCGAGCGTCGTGATCCCGGGGAACCTCCTCCTCAACCACTGGAACCTGAGCGTCTCGGGCGTCGCGTTCGACACGCTGCGCCTGGTCGGCACGGGCCCGGGTTCACTGGGGACCTTCATCGGGCTGGTGGACAACGTGGTGGTGGTGCCCGCGCCCGCCAGCGCCCTGGGCCTGGGCGTGCTCGGCGTGCTCCGGCGCCGGCGGTGATCGGCCCGTCGGGCGCGGCACGATGGTCGAGCCGGGCGGTCGCGTGAGGCCGCTCGCTCGGGCTGCGCGGCTCAGGAACCGGTCGAGGGACGAGCGGCTGTGGGGGCGCGGATCCGGTGGCACGCTCGGTCCCGGTGGCAGGTCAGGACGGATCGCCTTCACCCTCGGGCACTCGGGCGACCGCGACGACGGCGTCGTCCTCGTTGAGGGCGACGACGCGGACGCCCTGGGTGCCGCGGCCGATCTGGGAGATGGAGGAGGCGGCCATGCGGACGAGCTGGCCCTGCTTGGTGACGACGACGACGCCATCGCCCTCGCGGACGCCGATGGCGGCGACGGACCTGCCGTTGCGGTCGGTGGTCTTGATGTCGGCGCGGCCCTTGCCGCCGCGGGACTGGGAGCGCATCTTGCCGGACTCGGGCTGGACGCGGTAGTCGTCGACGGCGGTGCGTTTGCCGTAGCCGTGCTCGGTGACGGTGAGGAGGGCGAGGTCGCGGGCGGAGGCGGCGGTCATGAGGTCGCCGTCGGGGTCCTTCTCCATGGGGACCTGGACGACGCCGATGACGGTGTCGCCCTCGTCGAGCTCGATGCCCTTGACGCCGGCGGCGGCGCGTCCCATGTCGCGGGCGTCGTCCTCGTTGAAGCGGATGGCGGAGCCGGCGGCGGTGACGATGATGATGTCGTCGGTGCCGGTGGTGAGAGCGACGTCGAGGAGGGAGTCGCCCTCCTTGAGGCCGACGGCGATGATGCCGGCCTTGTGGACGTTGGCGTAGGCCTTGAGGGCGGTGCGCTTGATGACGCCGTCGCGGGAGACGAAGGTGAGGAAGTGGCTGCCGGACTCGAAGTCCTTGATGGCGAGGTAGGCGCAGGGGCGTTCGCCCTCCTTGAAGTCGAGGAGGTTGACGAGGGCGCGTCCCTTGGCGGTGCGGCTCATCTCGGGGAGCTCGTAGACCTTCATCATGAAGACGCGCCCGGTGTGGGTGAAGACGAGCAGGTCGTCGTGGGTGCTGGCGACGAAGAGGTGCTCGATGAAGTCGTCTTCCTTGGCGTCGGAGGCGCGGATGCCCTTGCCGCCGCGCCCCTGCTCGCGGTAGGTGGAGAGGGCGACGCGTTTGGCGTACCCCTCGTGGGAGATGGTGACGGCCATGTCCTGGACCTGGATGAGGTGCTCGTAGGCGATCTCGCCCTCGACCTCCTCGATGGCGGTGGAGCGTGGGCGGGCGTAGCGGGCGCGCATCTCGTCGCAGTCGGCCTTGATGAGGTCGAGGATGCGCCGGGGCTCGGCGAGGATGAGCTCGAGGCGCCGGATCTCGTCGGCGAGGGCGGTGTAGTCGGCGACGAGCTTCTCGATCTCGAGGCCGGTGAGCTGGATGAGGCGCATCTGGCCGATGGCCTCGGCCTGGACGCGGGAGAGGGAGAGGCCCGCGCGGGCGGCGCGGACGGCGTCCATGAGGCGGGCGGGGATCCTGGGGGCGTGGGGGTGGTCGGGGGCGATGCGGAAGGACCGCTCCATGAGGCGGGTGATGGCCTCGTCGCGGGTGCGGCTGGAGCGGATGATGCGGATGACCTCGTCGATGTCGCAGACGGCGAGGATGAGGCCCTCGAGGATGTGGGCCTTCTTCTTGGCCTCACGCAGGAGGTGGGCGGTGCGCCGGCGGATGACCTCCTGGCGGTGCTCGATGTAGCGTTCGATGAGCTCCTTGAGGGGGAGGGTGCGGGGCTGGCGGTTGACGAGGGCGATGCTGTTGATGGAGAAGGTGTCGCGCAGGGAGGTGAACTGGAAGAGCTGGTTCTCGACGACGCGCGGGTCGGCGCCCTTCTTGAGCTCGACGACGATGCGGGTCTGGGCGCTGCGCCCGGACTCGTTGCGGACGTCGGAGACGTCGGTGATGCGGTCCTCGTTGACGGCCTCGGCGATGCGCTTGACGACGCCGTCCTGGGCCAGGCCGTAGGGGATCTGGTCGATGACGATCTGCTGGCGGTCGGTCTTGCCCTCGATGTCCTCCACGTGGCAGGTGGCGCGGATCACGACGCGACCGCGTCCGGTGGCGTAGGCCTCGATGACGCCGGCGCGCCCCTGGATGACGCCGCCGGTGGGGAAGTCGGGCCCCTTGACGCCGTGGCGGAGGACCTGGCCGTCCGGGTCGGCGACGTCGGTCATGAGCTCGGCGAGGGAGATGTCGGGCTTGTCGATGACGCGGACGATGGCGTCGAGGATCTCGGTGGGGTTGTGGGGGGCGAGGCTGGTGGCCATGCCGACGGCGATGCCGACGGAGCCGTTGACGAGGAGGTTGGGGAAGCGGCCCGGGAGGACGGTGGGCTCCTGCAGGCGGTCGTCGTAGTTGGGCTGGAAGTCGACGGTGTCGAGGTTGAGGTCCGCGAGCATGTCCACGGCGGCGTGGGTCATGCGGGCCTCGGTGTAGCGCATGGCGGCGGGGGGATCGCCCTCGAGGGAGCCGAAGTTGCCCTGCGGGTCGATGAGGGGGACGCGCATGCGCCACTTCTGGGCCATGCCGACCATGGTGGGGTAGATGACGGCCTCGCCGTGGGGGTGGTAGTCGCCGCTGGTGTTGCCGCAGATCTTGGCGCACTTGAGGTGCTTGCGGTTGGGGAGGAGTCGGAGGTCGTTCATGGCGACGAGGATGCGTCGCTGGCTGGGCTTGAGGCCGTCACGGACGTCGGGCAGGGCCCGGTCCATGATGGTGCTCATGGCGTAGGTGAGGTAGGAGTCCTTGAGCTCGCGCTCGATCTCGAGGTCGATGATGGTGCCGGCGGGGGCGGGGCCATCGCCCGGGGGGGTGGTCGGGGCGGGGTCCTGGGGTCCGTCCGTGTCGGGCATCGCGGGGTTTTCCGGGAGTTTCGGGGGTGTTTGCGGGCACGGACCGGGCTGGTCCGGGCACGCGGGGATTGTAGGGACTGGAGGGTGGGCGGGCCGGGGCTGGGAGCCGTCGATGGGCCGTCGTTGGCGTCGTGACGGGGCCTATCGCGCCAGGCGGGCGAGGGACTCGATGGCACCGATCACGCGGCAGGTGGCGAGGAGTCCGGCGCTGCTGGCCTCGGGGGGCATGCGCTGGTCCCAGACGCTGGAGCGGACGCCCCAGCGGGCGAGATCGGGGGCGGTGTACATGTGGCCGAGGGCGTCGTCGGCCGCGAGCTGGCGGATGAAGCGCATGGCCTCGAGGAGGCGGGCGAGCTCGGCGGGGGCCTCGGAGGGGTCGGTCACGCGGGGGTCGGCGGTCATGGCGGCGAGCCCGGCGACGACCCGCGCGGTGTTCCAGTCGGGGAGGGCCCCGGCGGCGCGGGTGAAGCGGATCCCGCCGGCGAGGTCGCGCTGGCGCGGCGCGAGGTCCCAAGCGCGGACCTGGTGCTCCCACGTGAGGCGCCGTGCCTGGCGCAGGGCGACGGCGGCCGCGACGGCGGGGTCGCCCAGCTCGAGCTCGGCCCAGGCGAGGAAGGGCATCTGGCCGGGGAGCATCTCCGGCGGGGTGACGCGGAACGCGGTGCGGACGGCGAGGCGAGCGCGCTCGAGATTTCCGGCGCCGGCCTGGGCGTCGCGGACCGCGGCCCAGGCGACGGCGCCCTCGGCGCCGGCGGGGACATCCTCGGCGAAGCCGCCGGCCTCCGTGAGGGAGGTGAGCAGGCGCTCGCGCGAGCGGGACACGAGGGTCGCGATGTCGGGGTCCGTCGCGAGCGCGGAGGGCTCGAGCCGGGCGCACAGACCGACGACGAGGGCGGAGGCGGGGACATCGGCCCAGGGTGCGTCCTCGTCGGGCGCGACGCGGGCCAGATCGCCGAGGATACCGAGGACGGCCGAAGCGGCCCGGGCGCCGAGATCGGTGCCGCCGATGCCGGAGGCGGCGAACTCGTGGAGGGCGAGGGCGGCGAGGGCCTGGGCGGCGGGCCCCGCGACGTGGGGCGTGTACTCCCCGCGCGTGGGCAGGAGGGTGCCCCGCAGGCCGTAGGGCTCGGGCCCGGTCCAGCGGCGGGCGAGGAGGTGTCCGGCGATCCCGCGGGCCATGTCGCGCAGGCCCTCGATGTCGGTTTCCTGCAGGCCGATGGTGCGTCCGCCGCGGCTGAGGAAGACCGGGGGCTCGGCCGACCGGGGCTGGGCGAGGTGGGTCACCTCGAAGCGATAGAAGACGAGGCCGTCGCGTTCGGTGAGATCGGCGGGGGCGCGGAGGGCGGCGGTGGCATCGCCGGTGAGCCGGGAGACCAGCCCGGCGTAGGCGGAGGCGGGACCGGTGGAGGTGACGAGCATGGTGCCGGGGAACATGGCGCCGAGGCGATCACCGGCGCGAACGGCGACGCCGTCGAGCCCCGGCGCCACCTCGGCGAGCGAGTCGGTGTAGACCTTGAGCGCGATGGGGACCAGCGGGCCACCGACCTCCACGCTGATGGCGGTGCGGGCGCCGGCCTCGCGGGCCTGCTCGTGCCACAGGGCGTCGTGCTCGCCGGGGAGGCGGCCATCGGCCTCGATCATGGCCTGGCGCAGGGCCCGGGCGAGGGCGAGGCCATCATCGGCGGCGTCGGTGCCGCGACCGAACACCTGGCCCTCCAGGCGCAGGGTGACGGACGCGGCGGGGAACCTGGGGGCGCCCGCGGCGGCGGGATCGCCGGGAATGGCCCAGGCCCGGACTGCGCCATCGACGAAGCGGTAGGCCTCCAAGGCCGGGGCGGGCTCGGGCGGTTGGGCCCGGGCGGCGGTTCCGAGAATCGCGACGAGGAGCGTGGCGGCGCCCGTGACGGGGCCGGCGGTGGTGGAAGGCGGGCACGGCGTTGCGCGGCGGCGGCGCGCGGTGTTGCC
>CAYWOF010000236.1:0-3146 GCA_964459825.1 uncultured Phycisphaeraceae bacterium
GCCGCCTTTTTGCGCAGGTCGCCCGGCTCATCGTCACGCGCGGCGAGGGCGCCGTGTTCTGTGCCGGATTCGACCTGCGGATGTGCCGCGAGGCGCCCGATGGGTCGGTCATGCGCGCCCTGCTCTCCGGGTTGGCGGATGCGATCCACACGCTGCGGGGCCTGCCGATCCCGGTTGTGGCGGCGATCCACGGCGCGGCGATCGCGGGCGGGTGCGCGCTGCTGGGCGGCGCGGATGTGGTGGTCGCGGATCGCGGGGCCAAGCTCGGCTATCCCGTGGTGCGCCTGGGCGTCTCGCCGGCGGTCTCGGCGCCGTTCCTGCGCCCGGCGGTGGGGGACGGGGCGTGCCGCACGCGGATGATGGACCCGGAGGTGGTGAGCGGGGAGGAGGCGGCACGGATCGGGCTGGTGCACGAGCTCGTGGAAAGACCGGAGGACGTGGTGCCGCGCGCGATGGACGTGGCGCGGGGCCTGGCGGCGAAGCCGGCGGAGGCGGTCGCGGCCACGCGACGCTGGCTCGATCGGATGGATGACGTGGACCGGGTGGCGCGCCGGGCGCTCGAGGTTTCGCTGGCGCTCGCGGGGTCAGAGGAAGAGGGAGAGCGGCTGGCGAGGCTGTTTCCCTCCGACGAGCGCTAATCGTCTGATCCGGAGGTTCGGCGAAGCTCCCCGAGGGCCTCTGGTGCCGACCCCCGCACGGGCGTCGAAGCGGGCGCAGGCCGGGTCCCATCGGCTCCGGTACAGTGGGGGCATGCACGAGTTGGCGACCCTGTCGCTCGCGCCCCCGATCGCCACCCTGGCGCTCCACCGCCCCGAGGCCCGCAATGCGCTCTCCATCGACCTGCTCGGGGCGATGCACGCGCGTCTCGACGAGCTGGCCGGCCGCGCCGACCTGACCGTGCTCGTGCTCACGGGCGCCGGCAAGGCCTTCTGCGCGGGCATGGACCTCAAAGCCGTGGCCTCGCCCGAGGGGCTCGCGGCCGGGCTCCCGTTGAGACTCCTGACGCTGCTGGCCGAGTTCACGCTCAAGCTTCGGCGCGTGCCCATGGTCACGGTCGCGGCGGTCAACGGCGCGGCGATCGGCGGCGGGTGCGGATTGGCCACGGTCTGCGACATCGCCCTGACCCACGCCGATTCGAAGATGGGCTTCCCGGAGGTGGATCTGGGGGTGTGCCCGGCCGTGGTGGCCCCGTGGGTCGTCCGCAAGGTCGGCGCGGGCCGGGCGCGGCACATCCTCCTGACCGGCGGCATCCTGACCGGCCAGCGGGCGTTCGACCTCGGGCTCGTGGATCGGGTCGTCCCCTCGCTGGCCGACCTCGAGGGCGCCACCGCCGAGGTTACCGGGCGTCTGGCCACGGGCGGCCCCCAGGCCCTGCGGGCGACGAAGGCCCTGCTGAACGAGCTGGATGGCTCGCTGGAGGATGCGGTCGTCCTGCGGGGGGCGGAGGTCTCGGCCCGCGTGCTCGCCACGCCGGAGGCCCAGGCGACGCTCCGGGCGATCCGCAACGATGCCGCGGGGCTGGTGGTGGCCTCGGCGAGCGACCGGGTGTTCGTGGCCGGGGCGGACCTGCGGTCGATCGCCGAGTGGGATGACGAGCAGCTCGACCGGTACCTGGCGTTCGGGGCGCGGGTGTTCGGGATGATCTCGAACCTGCCGTTCCCGACCGTGGCGGCGATCAACGGCGCGGCCCTGGGCGGGGGACTGGAGCTGGCGATGCACTGCGACGGCCTGGTGGCGGCGCCATCGGCCGGCGGCAAGCCCTACCAGGTGGGCCTGCCCGAGGCGGGCCTCGGGCTCTGCCCGGGGTGGGGGGGCACGAACCTGCTGCCGGCGCGGATCGCGCCGCTGGATGCGATCGCGCGCACGGCCTCGGGCCGGACCATGGGCTTCGACGAGGCCGTGGGCGCGGGGCTGTTCGACGCGGTCGCGCCGGCGCCGGGCGAGCTGATGGCGGCGGCCAGGGCGTGGCTGGTCCAACGGATCAAGGGGGGGATGCCGCGCCGCGATGGCGCCCCGCTCCGCTGGATCGGGCGAACGGACCGGGCGCCGGCGGTGCTCGAGGCCCTCGACTCGGGGCGCCTGGAGCTGCCGGGGACCGAGGCGGGCCTGGCGGTGCGGGACGCGGTCAACACCGGTCTGACGCGCGGCTGGAACGCGGCGCTGGAGACCGAGCGGAGGCACCTGGTACGCCTGCGCCACACGCCCGAGGCCCGCCGGGCGCTGGAGGCGTTCTTCGCGCGGACCGGCGCGAAGGCCTGAGGGAGTCGAGAGCGAGTTCCGAACACCACACGCCGTTGCCGAGGGACAACCATGGCCGACCTCAAGTCGATGAAGATCTCGGAGCAGGATCGGAAGCTCATCGAGGATGCCGAGGCGCTGCTGGGGCCCGAGCCGGGCTCGATGGGATTCGTCAAGAACCTGTTCTGGGGCAACGTCCGGGAGGAGCTGTTCCTCCCCTACCCGACGCAGGACGCCAAGGAGACCGCCGAGGCCGACCGGCTGCTGGCGGCGCTCGACGAGTACCTGCGCACGGAGCACCCCTCGATCCAGATCGACCAGGAGCAGGAGATCCCCGACTGGGTGATCAAGCGCCTGTTCGAGCTGGGGGCGCTGGGGATGACCATCCCGAAGGAGTACGGCGGCCTGGGGCTGGGCATCACCAGCTACAACCGGGTGCTGGAACGGATCGGGATGTACTGCGGCTCGACGGCGGTGCTGGTCTCGGCGCACCAGTCGATCGGGTGCAAGGCGATCATGCTCTTCGGGACGCCCGAGCAGAAGGCCCGGTGGCTGCCGCACCTGGCCAAGGACTGGCTGAGCGCCTTCTGCCTGTCGGAGCCCAACGTCGGGTGCGATGCGGGCGGGCAGGAGACCACGTGCGAGAAGACGCCCGACGGGGAGTATTACATCCTCAACGGGGAGAAGAAGTGGGCGACGAGCGGGGCGCTCTCGGCGATCTTCACGGTGATGGCCCGGCAGACGATGCCCGACGGCAAGCAGAAGGTGACCGCGCTGGTCTGCACGCCGGACATGCCGGGCGTGGACATCTTCCAGAAGAACCGGTCCAAGTGCGGGATCCGCGGGACCTGGCAGGCGCGGATCCGCTTCCGGGACGCGCGCGTCCCCAAGGCCAACCTGCTCCACCA
>CAYWOF010000236.1:3156-4861 GCA_964459825.1 uncultured Phycisphaeraceae bacterium
CCAGTTCCAGCGCCCGCTGGCGGACTTCGAGCTGGTCAAGGAGCGGATCGCGCGCATGGCCGCGTACGACTACGCGATGGACGCGGTGCTCTACATGTCGACGGGCATGCTGGACCGGCACGACGAGGACATCATGCTCGAGACGGCGATCTGCAAGGTCGTCTGCTCGGAGCTGGGCTGGCGGGTGGTCAACGACGGCATGCAGATCATGGGCGGCGAGAGCTACATGACGGAGAACGAGGTCGAGCGGATCTTCCGGGACAGCCGGATCAACCTGATCGTGGAGGGCGCCAACGAGGTGATGCAGTCGTTCGTCTTCGCCTATGGGGGCAAGCAGCTGGCCGAGTCGATGCTCACGATCCAGCAGGCCATCGGGTGGAACCCGGAGGAGGGCCCGGGGGCGAACCTGGCGCGGATCGCCGGCAGCCTGCGCAAGCCGGTGGTGCTCAAGGCGGCCCTCCCGCTGGGGGCCGAGCTGTTCCTGGGCGTGCGCCGGCGTGCGCCCGCGCTGACGCGTCTGCACCCGAGCCTGCGCGAGCAGGGCCTGCGGTTCTGCCGCGCGGTGCGCGAGTTCAGCCACCAGTTCAAGCAGGCGTCGAAGCGCTACCGCGAGGCGATCGTGCATCGCCAGGCGGTGCAGGCGCGCCTCGCGGACGCCGCGATCTGGCTCCACACCTGGGCCTGCACGCTCAGCCGGCTGGACCAGGACGTGCGCGAGGGCGGGGAGGGCGCCGAGGTCGAGCGCGACCGCGCGGCGGCGACCCACCTCTTCGACCTGGCCGAGCACGAGGTGCACGTCCGCTTCCGCGAGCTCTACGACCACGCCGACGACACCATGCTGGTCGCGGCGGCGGCGGCCCTGCGGCACACCGAGACGCTGCCCAACTCGGACTTTTACATCCCCGAGGGGTCGCCGACGGCGCGCGGCACCGGTCGGACTCCGCCGCACGAGGGCTTCCGCCACTTCCCGGGCGATGCGCCGGCCGGCGCACGCCAGGGCACGCGCGTGTGAGCGGGGGCCGTGCGGGCCGGATACGGAGCGGCGCGCGGGCGGTCAGCGCACGCGGTCGGCGCTGCTGGCGGGCCGGACCACGCGCAGGGCGCGCACGCCGCGGCACTGGCCGATCTTGGCCAGGAACTTGCGCTCGCCCTCGACGCACATGACGACCTCCTCCTGGGCGGGCTTGTCGGTGACGATCACGTCGCCGACGCTCATCTCCAGGAGATCGCGCAGGGTGATGGTCGTGTGGGCGAGGATGCCCGTGACCGTGAGGGGCGCCCGCGAGAGGCCGCGCTCGATCTGGGCCTCCAGCTCGCGCGAGCGCTGGTTGCGGGTGGCGCTGAACCAGGTCTGGGCGGAGAGCTGCTCCATCACGGGCTCGATGACGTTGTAGGGGATGCACAGGTTCATCGTCCCCGCCCGGTTGCTCATCTTCAGCTCAAAGCCGATGACGACCACCACCTCGTTGGGGGGCACGATCTGCACGAGCTGCGGGTTGCTCTCCGTCGCGGCGATCTTGAACTGCATCGGGCGCACGCCCGCCCACGCCTCCGCCAGCGCCACCAGTCCCCTCATCGTCACGTTGCTGATGAGCCGCGTCTCGATGATCGTCAGGGGACGCTGCGGGATGAACAGGTCCTGCGTCGTCCCCCCGAGCAAGCGGTCGATGATCGGGTAGATGATCAGCGGGCTCACCTCCAGGCA
>CAYWOF010000236.1:4871-6000 GCA_964459825.1 uncultured Phycisphaeraceae bacterium
ACTCCGAGTAGGTCATCTGCTCGCAACTGGCGACCTTCACCTCGACGATGGTGCGGAGGAACCCCGAGAGCGAGGCCCCGAAGTTCCGCGCAAAGGCCTCGTGCAGCGTCTGCAGGGCCCGCATCTGGTCCTTGCTCACCCGCTCGGGCCGCTTGAAGTCGTAGGCCCGTACCTCCACCGCCTCGTGCCCGTGCCGGTGGCGGCTGAAGACCTTGGCCTGCTTGGCCTCTTCGTGGACCTCGCCGGTGTCGACCGCGGCGAGAAGGGCATCAACCTCGCTCTGATCCAGGACTTCGGGCATGGGGCTCCCAGGGGACGTTCGGGCGCACCGCCCGCGGACCGGGATTTCATCGGACGGGTCGCGCCCGGCGCTTCAGCCGACCGCAGCCCACACGGCCACGGCCGGTGCGGTCGGGGCATGTTCGGCGTTGGCCGCGACATCTGGAGGCACTCCGAAGAACAACCGGGCCTCGGCCCGGTTTAATAGGCCATGCGATTCCCTTTCCTCGCGGTCCTTGCGGCCCTCCTGGCCTTTGTCTCCCCCGCCGCGGCGCAACCCGAGGGCGGGGTCCGGGTCGAGGTCAAGGCCTCCAAGACCCAGGTCGTCCCCGGGGATCAGCTCGCCATCGCCGTGGTCTTCGACCACGACGAGGGGTGGCACGTTCATCCGCACGAGCCCGTCGTCCCCCCGGAGATGGCCGGTTTCGTCCCTATTCCCACGGAGGTCCTCGTCCGCTCGATCAAGGGAGGCCAGGCCGGCCCCGTGCAGTGGCCGCGGGTGCACCAGGTGCCGGTGACGTTCACCGGTGGCGACCCCGTCCCGTACGGAGTCTACGAGGGCCGGGCCGTCGCCTACCTGCCCATCCTCGTGGATCCCACGGTCTCGGGCGAACTCGTCGTGGAACTGGCCCTCCAGTACCAGACGTGCGATGACACCACGTGCCTGGCGCCGATCATGGCTGACGACCCTGAGGGGAAGCACACCGTGCGCATCCCGGTGGGGACGGCGAGTCAGGCCTCGTCCGATCCGGACTTCGCCGGCTTCGACATCGGGATCTTCTCCCGCTTCGCCCCGCAGAAGCCCCCCGGCGCCGACATGAACTTCTTCGGTCTGCGGTGGACGGTGGAC
>CAYWOF010000237.1:0-5989 GCA_964459825.1 uncultured Phycisphaeraceae bacterium
TCGTGTGCGAGCTGGCGTGCGAGGCCGACTACCCCTTCTACCAGATCAACGGGTCCAGCACGGCGGCGACGACGGCCGACATCGAGAGCGTGATCAACGTCGTCTCCAACATCTACGAGAGCAACGTGCAGATCGAGCTGCGCGTCACGAGCGTGCTGGTGCGCACCTCGGCGGCGAGCAACCCGTACACGACGAGCGACCCGCAGAGCTTCCTCGCGCAGCTGCGCTCGCACTGGCTCTCGAGCCAGGCGGGGGTCCCGCGCGACCTCGTGCACCTGTTCACGGGCGTGAACCTCGCCGGCTCGACCATCGGCATCGCCTACCTCCAGGGGATCTGCAACTCGCAGGCCTACGGGCTGGTCCAGTCGCGCTACACGGCCAACATGGCCTATCGGGCGGGGCTGTCCGCGCACGAGATCGGGCACAACTTCGCCGCCCAGCACTGCGACTCGCTGTGCAGCCCGTGCTACATCATGTGCTCGGGCCTGGGCGGGTGCGCCGGGAGCGTCTCGACCTTCGAGACCTGCTCGCGCACCACCATCATCGCGTACTCGAACACGCGCCCCTGCCTGACGCCCCCGGCGCCGCCGGTCCTCCAGCTCCCCTTCAGCGATCCGTTCGCCCAGACCACCCTCAACACCACCTGGTGGCCCACCGTCAGCGGCGCCGTGGTCTCCGCCAGCGCCCTCAACGAGCGGAGCGCCCCCTACGCGCTCGACCTCACCCTCGCCAGCTCCGCCGAGACGGGCGCGATGAACACGCTCGGCCCCGGACGCGTGGTCTACGTCTCGTTCTGGACCGAGCACCGCGGGGTGGAGGCCGGTAAGACGCTCGCCGCCCGCTACTTCCGCGAGTTCGCCGGCTCCTTCGCCACGCTCGGCACCATCGTCTCCTCCGGCGTGGACCAGGACCGCTTCCGCTACAACGAGTTCCGCCTCCCCGCCGACGGCTACAGCACCACGGTGAGCCGCCTGCGCTTCGAGGCCGGCGGCAACCAGCTCGACGACCACTGGTACGTGGACGATGTCTCCGTCAGCCTCTACTGCCGCGCGGACATCAACCGCGACTGGTCGATGAACGTCTCCGACTACATCGCGTTCCAGACCGCCTTCGGGCTCCAGAACCTCGCCGTGGCCGACTACAACGACGACGGGGTGCTGAGCATCACGGACTTCATCGCGTTCCAGACGGCCTTCGCCCTGGGCTGCTACTGACCCGCCGGGGGGGGCGTTTTTTCCTTGCATCCCCCGGCCCGACTCGGTAGGCTGGCGCGCGACGGATCGAGAGAGACCGGACCCACACCACCGGCTGGGTTTCGGACCCCGGCTCGCCCCGCGAGCACACCCGGTCCCCCGTGGGGCCGTTGAGGAGGAGAGACCGCCACGACCGCGGGCGCCCCCCGCGAACCCCGAGCCAACAAGTCGCCCGACCGGTCCCGTCCACCCTTCCCTCAAGGGCTGGACCACGCGACAGGCCCACCCCCGCGAGGGGGCCCGGGCCGGACCCGGTGCGGGCGACCATCCAGGACGCGCCGGGGCCAACAGCCGGCGCGTCTTTTCTTGCGCCACGTTCCTCCTCGGGATCCCCGCCCGCCCGCGTCGCCCCGACCGGGGTAGCCTTGCCCATGACGACCCTGCCGGTGGCCGCGCCGGGGCGCCCCTGGAAGCTCGCCCTCATCGCGCGCGACATCAAGCTGGCGCACTCGGTCTTCGCGCTCCCCTTCGCGGTGCTGGCGGCGTTCCTGGCTTGGGCCGGGTCGGGCCGGTCGCCGGCGCGCTTCGCCGGGCAGCTCGCCCTGGTGGTCGCGTGCATGGTCACGGCGCGCACGTGGGCCATGGTCGTCAACCGGCTTCTCGATGCCCGGCTCGACGCCGCCAACCCGCGCACGAGCCGTCGCCTCTTCGCCTCCGGGCGCGCCCGGGCGCGCGACGGGTGGCTCGTCGCCGCGGGATCGGCGGCCCTGTTCGTGGCGTGCGCCGGCGCCTTCTGGGCGCTCTTCGCCAACCCCTGGCCGACCGTCGGGGCGCTCCCCGTGCTCGCCTGGATCGCCTTCTACTCCCTCACCAAGCGCTTCACCTCTCTGTGCCACCTCGTGCTGGGGGTGTCGCTCGCCCTCTCGCCGATCGCGGCGGCCATCGCCGTGCGCCCCGAGGCGCTGGCCCAGGCGCCGGCGCTCTGGCTCCTGGCGGGCATGGTGCTCGTCTGGGTCGCCGGGTTCGATGTCATCTATGCGCTGCAGGACCTCGACTTCGACCGGGCCCATGGCGTGCGCAGCATCCCCGCGCGCCTCGGCCCCGGCGGCGCCCTGTGGGCCAGCCGCATCCTGCACGCCCTGGCCCTCGCGGCCCTGTTCGGCGCTTGGCGCGTCGAGCCGCGCTTCGGCTGGCTCTTCGGAGCCGGCGTGGCGGCCGTCGGCGGGCTGCTCATCGCCGAGCACCTGGTGCTGGTCCGCCGGGGCCGGGCCGGGCTCGAGATGGCCTTCTTCACGCTCAACGGCGTGATCAGCTGCGTGCTGGGCCTCGCCGGGTGCGTGGACACGCTGGTGTAGGCCCTCTGGTTCGGCGGACACGCTCAGCTTTCAATCCTTTCTGAAAGCATGTTGACATCGACCGTCCGCCCCGCGACACTTCCCGCATGGCCGACCCCGCGCCACCCGCCGACACCCCCCTGCGCCAGGCGCAGGACCGCTTCATCGCCACCTGGGGCCAGATGGGCGCGGCCTGGGGGATCAGCCGCACCATGGCGGAGGTCCATGCCCTCCTCTACATCACGGGCACCCCGCTGTGCACCGACGAGGTGATGGAACGGCTCCAGATCTCGCGCGGCAACGCCTCCATGTCCATCCGCGCCCTCCTCGACTGGGGCCTGGCCGCCCGGGCCCACAAGCGCGGCGACCGCAAGGAGTACTTCAGCGCCGAGCAGGACGTCTGGGCCATCGTCCGCTCCATCGTGCGCGAGCGGATGAAGCGAGAGATCGACCCGCTGCTGGCCTCGCTCTTCGAGATCCGCGACCTGACGGGCCTCGAGGGCGCCGGGGGGCGCACCGCCCCGCGCGCGGGCGTGGACGAGCGGGGCGCCATCCTCGAGCACAACCGGCGCCTCGACGCGATGCTGGAGGTCTTCCGGCTCGTGGACAAGCTCAGCCAGCGCTTCGTCAGCCCCGCCGGACGGGGCCTGCAGATGGCCGCCTCCGTCCTGAGCAAGGTGAGCTGAGCATGTCCCGCATCGCCCCGACCACTCCGCCCGCTCGGCGCTCGGCCCCGGTGGCCATCGAGATCGGGCCCGCGCCCGGGGCGCCCGCGGGCACGATCGTCATCGGCTGGAGCATCGCGCGCACGGGCCTCGCGTCGCCGCCGGCATCGCACTCCAACGGCACGCCCGCGGGCACCGCCCAGGCGAACCCGGGCGAGGCGATCCTCGAGCTGACCATCGATCCCGAGGGATCCCTCGGCGCCGAGCTTCGTCTGTGCGAGGGCGGCCCGAGCGTCGCGTCGCCGGTCCTGCCGCCGGGGGCTCGGGTCCGGTGCGTGGTCGAGGGCGACCTGCTCCACCTCGACAGCCGCCCGGCCGGCCTGCTCCACGCCACGGTGCGAATCCGCGCCGGCGCACCCGAGGTCCTCTACGCCCGAACGTCGCTCCTGGGCGCCCTCGGGCTGCGCGGCGGGCGCTACGAGCTGCGCAAGCCGCGCTGACGCCGCCGGCGCGGTCCGACGACCGCCCCCAACGAACAGGCCCGGGCGCTGGGCCCGGGCCTGGATCGAACTCACTGTGTGGATGGCGCCCGGCGGTTCAGCCCTTGCGCCCCAGCATCCAGCCGATCACGCCGCAGACCAGGACGGCCCCGGCCGCGATCCCCCACCACATCATCGGGTTGCCGCCGATCATGGTCACGAGCTTCCCGCCCGTGGCCGACTGGAGGCCGAAGATGGTCAGCGTGAGGGTCAGCCCCAGCACGGCGATCATCCCCAGCGCCAGGCCGCCCGTCAGCCCCGACCCGGGGCCGTCGAAGGGCTCCGCGAACGCGGCCATGAGGGCCGGCGCGCCGCCCGCCTCCGCCTCGGCCGGGGCCGACTCGAACAGCGGGCCCGACTCGGTTTCCGCGGCCGTGGCCCCCGCGCCCGAACCCGCCGCCGTCGAGCCCTCGCGTGCGCCGACGCCCTCGAGCAGATCCTGGCCCAGCGAGGTGTCGTCCACCTCGCGCGTCAGGTCCAGCAGGCCCGACCCGGAGCTGGCCGTCTCCATCGCGATCTCGGGGGCCACCGGCGACTCGGTCACGTGCGTGACCGCCGACGGGTCCGCCTCCTCGGTCTGATCGACGTCGAAGATGCTGATCCCGGTCTGCTCCT
Organism: uncultured Phycisphaeraceae bacterium; assembly: GCA_964459825.1. Taxonomy (GTDB): domain Bacteria; phylum Planctomycetota; class Phycisphaerae; order Phycisphaerales; family UBA1924; genus CAYWOF01. The sequence continues at coordinate 4,347 of CAYWOF010000237.1, forward strand.
TCGGGCTCTCCAGGTTCATGGCCGAGCCCGACTCGGACGCCAGCGCGATCTCGCCCGACGCGCTCCCCCCGGAGAGCGGCACGCCGGCCCCCTCCTCGTCGCCGTGGGCGAGGATGTCGACCTGGTCCACCTTGAAGACCAGGCGATCGCGGTCGCGGAACTCCTGCAGGCGGCCGCCCGCCACCAGCTCCTTGACCTGGTCCGGGCTCATCCGGAGCTTCGCGGCCGCCTCGTCGAGCGTGTAGAACAGCTTGGCCATGTCGCACTCCTGACTGGACCGGCTCGTCCGCCGGGCCCACCGACGCCCACCCCCAACCGGGGCGGTGAACATATCTTACGCTCGTGAAAGGGGCAACAAGGCCCCGACACGCTCACCCCCGCCCCCGCCACGTGCCCCACCCGCCGACCAACCCCTGCCCGTCCCCGGTCCATCCCGGACCGGCCTTCCGGCGCCCGATCCCGCCGGCCCCGATCGAGTGCTACGACGTCTCGCACCCGGCGGTTCCTCCGGCCCTCGACGGCCTGCGGATCCTGCACATCAGCGACACGCACGTCCGGCGCAAGGCGGCGGGCCACCGCGAGTTCCGCCGGCTCATCCACGCCCTGCGATCGACCCCCGCCGACCTGATCGCCCTGACGGGCGACTTCATGACCCGCCCGGGCGATGAGGAGGCCGCCCTCTGGACGCTCCGGGCCACCGTGGATGCCTGGCGCGACCGGCCCCCGCGTCTGGGAGCGCTGGCCCTGTTCGGCAACCACGATTCGGCCGCCTTCCGCGCCGGCGCGCGGCGCCTCGACGGCCTCACCTGGGTCGAGAACCGGTGCCTCGACGTCCCCGGCCTGCCCTTGCGGATCATCGGGACCAGCTACCCCGAGGACCTCTTCGCGACGATGCTCGACGACCAGGCTCGCGACACGGGCGTCCCGCCTGTGACCTACCGAGCCTTCCCCACACCGGCCGCCCCCGAACCCACCTCTCCGTTTCTCCTCGGCCTCGCCCACCATCCCTCCGAGGTCTTTCCGGCCGCGGAGTTCGGGGTCCATCTGCTCCTCGCCGGGCACACGCACGGCGGCCAGTGGCGCCTCTCGCCGCGACTGGCCCCGCACACATCGAGCGACCTGCCCATGCACCTGGCGTGCGGCATCCTGCGCCTGCGCGGGACACTCTGCTGCATCTCGCGCGGCCTGGGGGAGTCGGCGGTCGAGCTGCGCGTGAACTGCCCGGCGCAGCTGCCGCTGTACACCCTGCGCCGCGGGCCCATGCCGGGCCCGACGACCGGGCGCGATTATCTGACGCTCACGCAGGTGGTGGGGTGGTGACTGTCCCGTCCAAGTCGTGCCACCCGTGCCACTGACCCACGCGCTTCGCGCGGGTCAGTGCGGGGACGCCCGACCATTCGCACTGACCCATCCGAAGCCGGCCGGGTCAGTGGCACAACTCCCCGTGCCACCCGTGCCACTCCCGTGCCACTGACCCACGCGCTTCGCGCGGGTCAGTGCGGGGACGCCCGACCATTCGCACTGACCCATCCGAAGCCGGCCGGGTCAGTGGCACACTCCCCGTGCCACCCGTGCCCCCCGTGCCACTCCCGTGCCACTTCTATGAAGACCTGCCGGTTGTCAAGGGGTGAAGGGGTGTCGTC
>CAYWOF010000238.1:0-5970 GCA_964459825.1 uncultured Phycisphaeraceae bacterium
CTTCCCTGCTATCGGCTCCCTCACCCCCAACTGCCACGATCTTGGACTACACCCCTTGGCCAGATCTGGCCTGCACGATGCGCGAATGCTGGTTACCATGTACCTCCCGGACTCGGTTCGGGGAACACACGGGGAGCGGCCATGTTCTCACAGACCGCCGAGTACGCGCTCCGATCGATGGCCTGCCTGGCGCTGAGCCCCAGCGAGCTGGTGCCCGTCTCCACGCTGGCGACGGTGACCAAGGTGCCGTCGAACTACCTCGCCAAGGTGCTCCAGCAGCTCGCGGGGGCCGACCTCATCGTCGGCAAACGGGGCGTGGGCGGCGGGTACAAGCTGGCCCGGCCGGCGCGCGAGATCAAGCTCATGCAGGTCGTCCGCGCCACGATGACGATCGATCGCATCGAGGTTTGCCCGCTCGGCCTCCCCAACCACGGCCCCAACCTGTGCCCGCTGCACCGCAAGATGGATGAGGCCGCCGCCGCCGTGATCCGCGTGCTCGACGACTACACCCTCGAGGACATCATCAACGACCCGAAGTCCAACCGGCCCCTGTGCGATGCGACGGCCACGGCGCGCTTGACGACCTCGGCCCGGTCCCGCGCCGGCTGACCCATCGGCTACCATCGCCCGTCCATGACCGATCCCGCGCGCCCATCCCCCGCCGGCGAGCCGGCGCCCGATGTCCACCGCCTCGAGGCCCAGCGCCGCGAGAAGCGCGCGGCGGCCGGCGCGCTGGGCCTGAGCCCCTACGGCCAGCGCACCGACGGGCTGGTCCCGCTGGCCGAGGCGCGCGACCGGTACGATGCGCCGGCCGACGAGGCGTTCAAGGCGGCGCCGAAGGAACCCGAGGGGCGGGGGGCGCCGCGGGGAGCCACCCCGGACCCGCGCCCGCGCGTGCGGGTTGCCGGGCGCGTGGTGCTCCATCGCGACAACGGCAAGCTCATCTGGATGAACCTGCGGGACGCCAGCGGCGACCTGCAGATCGCCGCCAGCCAGCGCGACCTGCCCGAGGCCCATTTCCAGCTGGCCAAGCTCACGGACCTGGGCGACCTGCTGGTGGCCGAGGGGCCGCTGGTCAAGACCAGGACCGGCGAGGTGACGGTGTGGGCCTCCACGCTGGCGCCCGCGGCCAAGTGCCTCGTGCCGCCGCCCGAGAAGTGGGCGGGCCTCTCCGACCCCGAGCTGCGCTACCGGCACCGCTACGAGGACCTGTGGGCCAACCCCGAGACGCTCCGGGTCTTCGAGCTGCGCTCGCGCCTGGTGAGCGAGCTGCGCCGGTTCCTCGACGGGCGCGGGTACGTCGAGGTCGAGACGCCCATGCTGCAGGTGCTCGCGGGCGGGGCCGCGGCCCGGCCCTTCGCCACGCGGATGAACGCGCTGGGGATCGACCTGTTCCTGCGGATCGCGCCGGAGCTGTACCTCAAGCGGCTGCTGGTCGGGGGCCTGGCGCGCGTGTACGAGATCAACCGCAACTTCCGCAACGAGGGGCTGGACAAGCAGCACAACCCCGAGTTCACCATGCTCGAGGCCTACCACGCCCACGGCGATGCCGAGACGGTCATGGAGCTGACCGAGTCGGCGATCCGGCGGCTGGCGGAGGTGGCGGCGGAGTTTCCTCCCGGAGCGCCGGGTCCGGGCGCGTCCGACCCGTCGGACTCGGCAGCCCATCGCCCGCGCTTGGGGCTCTGCCTGCCGTTCGGCGATCTGACCATCGACTACGAGAAGCCCTTCGCCCGCATCGCCTACGGCGACCTCTTCGAGCGGGCCCTTGGGTTCAGGATCACGGACACGGCCCGCGCCCGCGAGGAGGCCCGGCGGCGCCGGCTGATCCCCGAGGAGAAGCTCGCGGGCCTGGATGAGGCCCTCATCGTGAACGAGGTCTTCGAGAAAATCGCCGAGCCCACGCTGGACCCCGCGCGCCCGACCTTCATCACCGACTACCCCGCCGCCATCTCGCCCCTGACCCGCCCGCGCCGCGACCACCCGGCCCTCGCCGAGCGCGCCGACCTCTTCATTGGCGGGATGGAGATCGCGCCGCACTACACCGAGCTCAACGACCCGGACGTGCAGGAGGCCAGGTTCCGCGAGCAGCTCGCGGGCGTGGGCGAGGAGGAGGCGACCTTCCGCACCTTCGATGCCGACTTCATCCGCGCCCTGAAGGTGGGCATGCCCCCCGCCGGCGGGATGGGCCTGGGCATCGACCGGCTGGCCATGCTCCTGACCAACCAGCGGACGATCCGGGATGTGATCCTGTTCCCGCTGATGCGCCCGGCGGAGCGGTGACCGGACGGGGCGCCCTCTGAAGATCTGCGACGGGAGCCCGATCGATGAGGTGGGCCGGGAACCAGATCGGGCGTGTGCGCGACGTCGGCATCGTCTCTCTGGCGCTCCTGGGAGTCGCCCTGGTCCTGCATCCACCGCGCCTGGAGCCGCTGTTCGCGGCGCTGGGCGCGCTCGGCCTGGTGGGCGCGGCCGCGGCGCGCCTGTGCATCCACTTCGTGTGCGTTTACTACCGCGCCGGGCTCCGCGCGATGGCCCAGGGCCGTTGCCCGCACTGCGGCTACGAGGTGGGCGCGCCGGGGATTGCCCGGTGCCCCGAGTGCGGCGTGGTGCCGGCCCGTTGGCGCGAGCGCGCCCGGGCCTACCTGCACGGTCCGACCGAGTTCCTGTGATCCCCGGCGGGCGGGGGGCTTCTACTTCGGCACCGTGAACGCCCCCTGGTCGGCGTGGGCCTCCATCTTGATGTCGGCCAGGGGGTCGAAGCGCGGCGCCAGCTCGTGGATCTTCTGCATGAGGGCCCGCTTCTGGGCGAAGGTCAGCGTGTCGAGCACCTTGCGCATCGACTCGATCCGCTCCTTGCGGGTCTTGGCGCTCTTGACGCCCGCCGCGGCCTTCGTCGCGTCCTTCATCCGCTGGTCCTCGATGTCCGAGAGCCCGCGCAGCGCCTCGGCGACGAAGGGCGCCCCGCGATCGAGCTGCCGGTGGTAGGAGTCGAACGCGTCGCGGACCATGAGCTCGTAGATGAACTTCATCATCTGCTCGGCCGTCTGCTGGGGGTTCATCCCCTTGGCCTGGCAGTCGGCGTTGATCTCGTTGTAGATCGCCGTGTGGTACTCGCTGGAGATGGTCTGGTTCTGGGCCGCCTGCGTGGCCGTCAGCGCCCCCACGTGCTGGAGGTACCCGGTCAACGGGCCCGGGCCGGTCAGCTGCGTGGTCATCTCGGCGAGGACCTTGATCTTCTTCAGGTTCGAGGGGTCGGCCTGCTCGAAGGCCCCATCCTCGATCTGCTTGATGAAGTCCAGGTTGTCGATGACCACCTGGTCCATCTCGGCCATCCAGTCCTTGATGTGGGGGGCGACGAGGGCCCAGGTCGTCTCGCCGACGGTGGCGTTGCGCTGCAGGGCCATGAGGTCGAGGTTGCCCTCGATGCGGACGACCTTCCCGTCCTTGTCCTTCTCGACGAGGGACTTGTAGGGGATCGTGCCCTGCGGCGGCGTCACGGCAGCGCCCTCGCCGCCGGTCGGAGGCTGGGCCGCTCCCCCGGTCGTCGTGTGCGTGTGCCCGTCGGAGTCCTGCTGGGACCGGGTGGGCGGCTGGGCCCACGCCGCGGAGGCCACACCCCCCGCCAGGGCCGCCACGATCCACGCCACGCTCCTGCCGCGATTCGTCATGACACCAGCCTCCGGGCTCCCCGGACGGGAGCCGTTCTCGATGCACATCCCGCCCCGAGGGCGGGCCCACACTCCTCCACCCGGACCCGATATCGGCCGGGAGAGCCCCGGCCGCGGGCCGAGCCCCGGTCACAGGTTCAATTATTGCCGGCTCGCGCCCCGGTGGCACGCTCGACCCCCGATACCGCGTTCTCGGCCCCCGAATGGCGGTCGGGCCCACCCGATTCCGCTTGGGGTCGGCCCCCCACGCCGGTAGCATGAGCCTGAGGGAGGCGATCGCATGGGACGCACCTGGAGTCCGGCCGGGGTCGGTGCTGCGCTCGCCGCGGCGGTGGCGCCCACCTGGGTGCCGGCGGGGGCTCAGACCCCCCTCACCTCGGTGCGCGTGGCCTCCGGCCTGTCGCGCCCGCTGTTCGTGACGCACGCGCCGGGCGACTTCACGCGCGTGTTCATCCTCGAGCAGTTCGAGGGCCAGACCGGGCGCATCCGGGTGCTGGACCTGCAGACCGGGGTTCTCCGGCCCACGCCGTTCCTCTCGGTCGCTCCCGTCACCACGCTCAACGAGCAGGGCCTGCTGGGGCTGGCCTTCCACCCCCAGTACGGCGCCAACGGGCTCTTCTACATCTACTACACGCGGCCGGGCGGGGGCGGCGGGGGCGACGCCGTCATCGAGCGGTACCGGGTGTCGAAGGACCCGAACGTGGCCGACCCCGCGAGCGCCCAGCCGGTGCTCGTGATCGCCGAGCCCTCCGGGTTCCACAACGGCGGGTGGCTGGGGTTCGGCCCGGAGGGGTTCCTGTACGCCGCCATCGGCGATGGCGGCCCGGTCACCAACGCGCAGGCGACGGAGAACAACCTGCTGGGCAAGATCCTGCGCGTGGATGTCAACGGCGACGACTTCCCGCTCGACCCCTCGCGCAACTACGCGGTGCCCCCGACCAACCCCTTTGCGGGGGCGCCGGGAGACGACGAGATCTGGGCCTATGGCCTGCGCAATCCCTGGCGCTGCGCCTTCGACCGGCAGACGCACGACCTGTGGATCGCCGATGTGGGGTTCGAGAACTGGGAGGAGATCGACTTCCAGCCGGCGTCGGGCGCCCCGCCGCACACGGCGCGCAACTACGGGTGGTCGTGCACGGAGGGGTTCCACTGCACGGGGCTGCCGACGTGCGCCTGCGGCGCGCCGCAGCTGGTCGCGCCGATCCACGAGTACGGGCACGGGGGCACGCCCTTCCGCTGCTCGATCACGGGGGGCTACGTCTACCGGGGGTGCGCGATTCCGGACCTTCGCGGCGCGTACTTCTTCGCCGACTTCTGCGCCGCGACGATCTGGACGCTGCGCTACGACGGGACGAGCGTGACGGAGCTGACCGATCGGACCGCCGAGCTGGCGCCCGGCGGGGGGCTCGACATCCGTCGCCCGTCGTCGTTCGGCGAGGACGCGTTCGGGGAGCTGTACATCTGCGACCACCAGCAGGGCGAGGTCTTCCGGATCGTGCCCGGCGTTCCGGCCCTGCCGGACTGCAACGCCAACGGGCGGCGCGACGAGTGCGACATCCTCGCGGGGTACAGCCTGGACGCCAACGCCAACGGGATCCCGGACGAGTGCGAGTGCTACCCCAACTGCGACCGGAGCCCCGTGACGCCGTACCTGTCCGTGAACGACTACATCTGCTTCCAGACCAGGTTCGCGCTCGGCGACCCGTACGCCGACTGCGATGGCAACGGCCAGCGCAACGTCAACGATTACATCTGCTTCCAGACGAGCTTCGCGCTCGGGTGCTGACCGGGGGCCGGCGCCCGGGAGTGTGAGGCCGGCCTCACGCGCCTCTCCTGGGTTCTTCACGTGGCCCGCGCACGGTTGCGCAGGGGGACGCGCGCGCCGGCCGCGGCGCGGCGCCTCCCCGGCCCGCGTGGAGCGACCATGCGCATCACGGAGACGGTTCTGGTTACCGGGGCCGGCGGCCCGATCGGCGCGGCCCTGATCCGGCGCCTGGCCCGGCACCACGCCGTGGTCGGCCTCGATCGCGCCGCTCCGGCGCACCCCTCTCATCTCGTCGAGTGGATCGTCGCGGACCTGGCCTCGCCCGACTCGGCGCGCCAGGCCCTGGAGCGCGTGCGGGCCGGGCACGGGCACGCCTTGGCGGGCGTGGTGCACCTGGGCGCGCCCGACGAGCTGTCCGGGGAGGCCGGCGACGAGCGTCTCACGGTGGAGGGCACGCGTGAGCTGCTCGGCCGGCTCTCCGGCTTCCGGATCGGCGTCCTGGCTTTCCAGAGCACGATGCTCGTCCACCGTCCC
>CAYWOF010000239.1:0-5969 GCA_964459825.1 uncultured Phycisphaeraceae bacterium
GGCGTTGGACTCCTGGAGGTAGGCGTAGCAGGGGTCGTTGTTGATGACCATCTCGTAGATGCGTCCGAGGCCGTAGGCGTCGCGCTTGGAGAGCTTCTCGAACTCCATGCCCCAGCGCCAGTGGGGGTAGCGGACGGGGAAGCCGCCGTACGCGGCGATCTGGTTCATGACCTCGAAGGGGAGGACCTCGAAGACCACCTCGTAGAAGTCCAGGCCGTACTCGACGGCCTTGGCGCGGATGGCCTTCATGTGCTCGAGGAGCTCGGGGGAGAGGTCGGTGTGGGTGGTGGTGGACATGGCTGGACGGACCGTCCTCCCCGGGGGTGAGGGTGGTGGATTCCTCTATCGGCGTTATCGGGACCCCGCTTGTCTGTACGTCGGGCGGGCCGTGCCGGATCGCGACAACGAGCCCCGAGCGTGAGCGAGGGGGCGGAGGAACGGGGGCGGAGGCGGCATTCGCGATCTCAGCCACCCAGCGTGATGGCCGCCGTCGACTACGTCACGAACACCACGAGCTCGATGAACGCGACGGTGCAAGCGCCGATCCAGAACGCACGCCGCCTCGGGCGACCGGCCCGGACGAGCCGGCGTCGCCCCACCCAGGCCGCGAGGATGCAGACAGCGTTGAGCAAGCCGGCAGCGATGAGGACGAGCACGGGATGGGCTTCGGGATGAATCAGTCCGGCGGGCCGCAACCCGCCAAAGAACTCGGATAGCCCCGACCATCCGTGTTGCGCAAACTGCTCGAACGCAACGACCAACATCACGACCAGCATCCCGGCCATAATGGCCCACGGCCACAGCAGGGCCATGAGTCCCATCTCGATCTCGGGCGCGCGATCATCGCGCAGCCCGATCGGGCGCGCTGTCCGCACGCGCACGACGAGCGGATCACCGCAGTGAGGGCAGAACGCCGATGGGACAACCTCGATTGGGCCGCCGTCGCAGCCCAGAGGATGGCGACGGAGGACGGCGCGCAGCACCTCGAACGCGATGCCCGATCCCGGCGGAACTCCAGCGCGCGCCCCGCTCGGCGCGCGGAACTTCCAGGCCACGATGGCGGTCGCCACGGTGCCGCCGAGCATGATGAGCGCCTGGACGAGAACCTCGGAGAAGCGGATGGGGCGGTGCCGATCGATCGGATCGACGGCGCGGACGAGGCCCGCCGCACCGTAGAGCACGACCGACCCCGGCAGGAGGAGCAGGAGCACGTAGGCGGCGAACCGCACGCGCCGGCGCACCCGCCGGTGCGTCACGTGCAGCTCCAGCTCCTCCCCGCACTCGACGCAGCGCGTCCCCGGCAGTCCGCGCAGGTTGTACCGGCACGAGGGGCAGCGCACGTCGCGATCGGCCAGGAACGCGCGGAGCAGCTCGGCATCGGTGCGCGGCGAGGGCTCGACGGAATCGCCCACGCCCCAAGCGTACCGCGCGCCGGCCCGCATCAGGCTCCCCCGACTCGATCCGGCCGCCATCAGTAGGCCAGGGCCTCGAGCGCCTCGAAGAGGCTCCACCACATGTACCCACCGGTCCCCGCCGCGGCGGCGCACGTGAGCATCGCCAGGAGCCACGGGAGCCAGCATGGCCCGGAACGCGGCCCGCGCCGGCACCGGCGCCACCACCACCAGATCGCCGCGCCGTACACCGGGACCGTGGCGAAGTTGATCCAGACGTACAGTGGGAGTCTCGGCAGAGCCATGGCCCACAGGGGCACGTGCGCACCGAGCCCGAGACAGGCGGCCGTCAGCCCCGTGATCATCGGCGCTGACCCGCCCGATGCCGGGTGGACCCCCAGGCGCAGGGGTGCCCCGCACTCGGGGCATCGATCTCCGGTCAGGCCGCGCAGGTTGTAGCCGCACCGGGCGCACGGCCGATCGCACGCGGCCAGATGGCGGGCGCGAAGGTCCGAGGCGGGTATGGGTTCCGGGTTCATTCGGTGCTCGCGCCCGCGTGCCGCGGTTCTACGCCCAAAGGAGCATCACCACCAGGCCACCGGGCCCGAGGAGGCACGCCGCGCCCGCGAGCACGCCACGCGTCCGGGCCCCGCGCGACTCGATCCAGGGGCGGCCGACGAGCCAGCCGAGCACGACCGCACCCGCGATGACGAACGAGACGAGCGCCGGCCAGTAGAACTCGCCGCGGTATCCATCGTCCGCCAGCCAGTTGAGCATGGCGGTGCCCGCGCCGATCGTCCACGGACCGGCGCCGATGCCGAGGCAGGTCAGCCCGGCCAGCCAGGCCCGGCTGGTGCGTGGGCCCGGCTGGACATCGAGCACCAGGCGGCACCGGCAGCGGGGGCACCGGTCGGACTCGAGGCCGCCGAGCCCGCGCCCGCAGCGCGGGCAGGGGGCATCGTGATCGAGCAGGAATGCCCGGAGGAGGTCGGCATCGGTATCTGCCGGCGGCCGGGTCGATGGTGTCGGGTTCGCGGCTTCCACACGCACAGCGTATCAGCGCCCGCGATGGCGCCATCACAGGCTGCGGGCGATCGCTGGGGCCGGTCCGGGTCACCCATCAGCGCACGACCCATACCAGCCACAGCATGAAGAGGCCGATCGAGAGCCCCCACAGGAGGAGCGCGGTCGCGGCCCGCTGGCGCACAGAGAGCCGGAGGAACTGGTGCGTGCCTCGCGCGGAGAGCGCCACGGCCACGGCGAGTCCATCGACGAGCAGCACGACGGAGGGGACTAGCAGCCACTGGCTCGCCTCACGGCCCGACAACTCGAGCCCGTACCAGAACGTGATGCAGGCGATGGCGACGAGCGCGAAGAACGACGCGATGCCCAACGCGCCCAGGCCCAGCACCGCCACGCCGAGGAGCATCACGCCCGGGCGCGAGCGCGTCACCCCGAGGCACAGCGCGCTGCTGCACTCCGGGCAGCGATCACCCACCAGCCCGCGCAGGTTGTACCGGCACCCGGGGCAGGGCGCATCGTGCGCGGCGAGGTAATCCCGCAGGATCTCGGCGTCCGAGCGCGGCGTGGGAGCGTCCACGCGGGCAGTCTACTCCGGAACCGGCGTCACTCGATCGCCCACTACGCCAGCACCAGCACCAGGATCAGGATCGCCAGGGCCCACGAGAGGGCGGCCAGAAGCGCCTGGAGCACCCCCGCGCCGGCGAGGGGGCGCTCGCGTCCGAGCGTGGGGCGGGCCGCGGGTCCGATGCCGCCGAGCGCCACCAGCGCCAGGAGCAGGCCGGTGGTCGCGGGGCAGACCAGACCGGTCACCAGCTCCGGGGCTCGGCCGATGGACACCCCGGCGATGATGCCGGCGGCCTGGGTCGCGACGCCCGCGAAACCGATGAGCGAGGCGGTGCCGAAGAGCGACCGGTCGCGGGCGGCGTGGAAGCCGAGGGGCACGAGGTCGGCGGGGCTGATGGCGCGCCCGCACTCGGGGCAGCGCGGGGTCGCCAGGCCGCGCAGGTTGTACCCGCACCCGGGGCAGGCGAGGTCGCGCGTGGCGAGGAAGGCGAGCAGGCGATCGCCCTCGGAGGCTCGGGGCATGCCCGCAGTCTAAACTGCGTCGTCGTGCCGGCGCGCAAGTCCATCATGCGGTCCCTCGGGGAGTTCTTCGGGCACATCGCGCGCGGGGCGAAGGCGGACCTGGAGAAGGGCCCGGCCGGGCAGCGCCAGGTGCTGCGGCGCGACGTCGAGGAGCGTCCGGGGCAGACCCCCGACGGGCAGAAGCTGATCCTGCGCCGGACGACGATCGAGGAGGTCGAGGTGCGTCCGCCGGAGCGGACCTGACGGCCCCCGTCTCCCGCCGGCTCAGGCCGGCCGGCGCGCGAAGAAGATCGGCTCGCGTCCCAGGCGCAGGCGCTGGACCTCTTCCTCGGTGGCGCAGTCGGCGGCGCGGATGGCCTGGACCTCGAAGCCGGCCGCGCCGAGGCGATCGCCGAAGTCCTGTCCGTAGCGCCGGACGTGGCCGACCTCGCGCGGGTCGGGCTGGTCGTACTCGTAGGTCTTCGCGACCTTCCAGTCGACGGGCACCTGGGCCACGAGCGTGCCGCCGGGGCGCAGGACGCGCCGGATCTCGGAGAGGGCCCTGGCCTCGGCGGGGACGTGCTCGAGGACGTGGAAGCAGAGGAAGTAGTCGCAGCTGGCGTCGGGATAGCGCATGGCGGTGATGTCGCCGTGCTCCATGGCGTAGCGCTCGATGTCGAAGCTGGTGTAGTTGAGGTCGCCCTGGGCGAGGCAGAGGGCCTGGAAGCCGCGCGGCGGGGCGACCTCGATGATGCGCCGGCCGGGGCTCCAGAAGTCGGTCCGGCGCGCGAGGATGAGCGTGAGGGCCCGGTGCCGGTCGAGGCACCCGCACCCGGGGCAGATCGTGTCGCGCTCGTCGTAGCCGGGGCCGACGTTGGGGTAGAAGCGGCGCCCCTTCCAGCCGCAGAGGTTGCACTCGCGCCCGCGTCCCGGCACGAGGTCGGCGATCGAGAGCCCGGCGAGGGTGACCTCGGCGCGCAGGCAGTTGGCGGCGAAGTCGAGGTAGCGCTGCCCGAGGAACTTCATCGTCGAGCGCGCCCAGCGGACGCCGAGGCGCGCCCGCCCCGCCCAGGGCTTCGCGGGAATCTGCTTGCGGGGGCCGATCGGCTGCTGGTCCGTCACGGGCTGGGCCTCTGGGCGCGCCGGGCGCGGTGTCGTCCGATAGCCCCCGTCCCGGGGCCCGGGGCCGTCGTGGCGTGGGGTGGCGCGCTCGATAACCGCCGCTCCGGTTCCCTTCGGGTGCATGAGAATAGCCATCGGCTCATCGGGCGCGGGGGTCCACGGGGGGGCGGGTGGGGCGGTGTCGCCTGCAATCGGTTCCGTGCCCATGCAGCCAATCGGCTACTGGCTGTCCGCCGCTTCGCGGCTATGGGCCAGCGGACGAATGCGAGGGGCATTCGGACAGTCCGCGCAAGGGTGGGAGTCGGACTTGGCGCAGCGCCGGACGGCCCGGCCGAAGGCCCCTTACAATCGCCCCCACTCGACCCGAGGCCCCCATGCAGCCATCGCGACTTCCCCAGGGCATCCTGACCAGGCGCATCCCCACCTTCCCCTGGGGCAGGGAGAAGGACCGGCACACCGTCGGCTACGACGAGTACGTCAGGACCGGCGGCTACGCGGCCCTGCGCAAGGCCCTCTCCATGAAGCCCGAGCAGGTCGTGGAGGAGGTCAAGAAGTCGCAGCTGCGCGGGCGCGGCGGCGCGGGGTTCCCGTGCGGGCTCAAGTGGACGTTTTTGCCCCGGCTGAAGGAGGGCGAGGACCCCGGCCAGCGGTACCTGTGCGTGAACGCCGACGAGTCCGAGCCCGGCACGTTCAAGGACCGGCTGCTGCTGGACTTCGACCCCCACCTGCAGCTCGAGGGGATCGCGATCGCCTGCTACGCCTGCCGCATCCGCACGGCGTACATCTTCATCCGCGGCGAGTACCACCACCAGGCGCGGGTGAGCGAGGAGGCCCTGCGCGAGGCGTACGCGCACGGCGTCTTCGGCGGGAGCGGCCTGCTGGGCGGCGCGATGACCGGCCTCGGCGGGCCGTGGAAGGTCGACTGCTTCGTCCACCGCGGCGCGGGGGCGTACATCTGCGGCGAGGAGACCGGGCTGCTCGAGGCGCTGGAGGGCAAGCGCGGCTGGCCGCGCATCAAGCCGCCGTACCCGGCGGTCAAGGGGCTCTTCGCCCGGCCGACGATCATCAACAACACCGAGACGCTCTGCCACCTGCCGTCGATCATCGAGAGCGGGGCGGACTGGTTCCTGGGCCAGGGCGTCAAGTCCACCATCCCCGGCCAGCTCGGCAGCCACGGCACGAAGCTGATGGGCGTGTCGGGGCACGTGAACCGGCCGGGCGTGTACGAGTGCGAGCTGGGGATCACGGTCCGGCGGATCGTCGAGGACTACGCGGGCGGGATGCGCGGGGGGAAGAAGTACAAGGCGGCGATCCCGGGCGGCGTCTCGATGGGCATGCTGGGGACGGACGAGTTCGACGCGGCCCTGG
>CAYWOF010000240.1:0-379 GCA_964459825.1 uncultured Phycisphaeraceae bacterium
CGTGCCCCGCAAGGTCGACGACCTCGCGGCGGAGCTCGGCATCGAGGACCCCATCGACTTCGCGCGCGCCGTCGAGGAGCTGGAAGCGTCGGGATCGGTCCACCTCACCGAGGTCGGGCACGTCGTCCTCCCGACCATCGCGGCGCGCGGGGGCGAGGTCACCGGCGTGATGCGCCGCAACCCCAAGGGGTTCGGCTTCGTGCAGCTCGACGAGCCCGTGCGCGAGGGCGACCTCTTCGTGCCGGCCGATGGCGTGGGCGACGCCATCACCGGCGATCGGGTCCGCGTCGCCGTCAGGAAGGAGTTCCGGGGGGGCGGCGCGGGCGCGGGCAAGAGCCCCTTCGTCGGGCGGGTCATCGAGGTGCTCGAGCGCAAGCGC
>CAYWOF010000240.1:389-1986 GCA_964459825.1 uncultured Phycisphaeraceae bacterium
TGCGCCCTGTAGCAGCGGAGGGGCATCCGATTCGTGCTCGAGCGCAAGCGCTCGACGTTCACCGGCGAGGTGGTGCGCCGCGGCGGGCAGTGGCTGGTCTACCCGGACGGCCGGGAGCTGACCGGTCCCGTGGTCGTCCGCGACGCCGAGTCCAAGAACGCGCGCGAGGGCCACAAGGTCGCCATCGAGCTCACGCACTACCCCGAGGGCGACATGCTCGGCGAGGGTGTGATCGTGCGCGTCCTCGGCGAGGCGGGCCGCCCCGACGTCGAGACCCAGGCCGTCATCGCCGCCCACAACCTCCCCGGCGAGTTTCCCGAGGAGTGCGTCGAGCAGGCGCGCGAGGTCGCCGGCGAGTTCGACGCCGAGCTGGCCGCGTTCGAGGAGCGCAAGGCCCGGGGCCAGCCGCCCAGGTCGGCCGCCCAGGAGCGCCTGGACCTGACCGGCGACTTCATCATCACGATCGACCCGCCCGACGCCAAGGACTACGACGACGCCATCTCCATCAGGAAGCTCGATTCGGGCTGGGAGCTGGGCGTCCACATCGCCGACGTGGGGCACTTCATCGGCCCGGGCACCGCCCTCGACCGCGAAGCCCGCGAGCGCGGCAACAGCTGCTACCTGCCGCGCCTGGTGATCCCCATGCTCCCCGAGGTGCTCTCCAACGGCATCTGCTCCCTGCAGGAGGCCGTCCCGCGCTTCTGCAAGTCCGCCTTCATGACCTACGGGCCCGACGGCAGCATCCGCGCCGAGGGCGTCGGCTCCACGCTGATCCGCTCGGCCAAGCGCCTGACCTACCTCGAGGCCCAGGCCCTCATCGACGGCCACCGCGACGAGGCGAAGAAGCACGCCCGGACCGAGCCCAACTACACCGACGAGCTCGTCCACGCCCTGCGCGAGATGGACCGGCTGGCCCGGGCCATCCAGGGCCGGCGCCAGCGCCAGGGCATGATCTCGCTCGAGCTCCCCGAGGTCGTGCTCATCTTCGACGCCGACGGGCGCGTGGTGGACGCCGAGCGCGAGGACGACGCCTTCACCCACACGCTCATCGAGATGCTCATGGTCGAGGCCAACGAGGTCCTCGCCCGCCTGTTCGAGAAGCTCGACGTGCCGCTCATCCGGCGCGTCCACCCCGAGCCCACCCCCGGCGACGTGGACGACCTGCGCAAGGCCGCCAAGGTCGCAGGGTTCACCATCCCGCGCAGCCCCACCCGCGAGCAGCTCCAGGCCCTCCTCGACGCCACCCGCGGCACCCCCGCCGCCCGGGCCGTCCACATGGCCGTCCTCCGCACGCTCACCAAGGCCGAGTACTCCCCCGCCCTCATCGGGCACTTCGCGCTCGCCTCCGCCGCCTACGCCCACTTCACCAGCCCCATCCGGCGCTACGCCGACCTCACCGTCCACCGCGCCCTCGGCGCCTACCTGCGCCTCACCGCCAACGGGCGCCGCCGGCCCCAGTCGGACCAGGAACGCAAGGAACTCGGCCGCGCCCTGCGCGAGTCCCCCGCCTGCCCGGACGAACCCACCCTCGTCGAGATCGGGCGCCACATCACCGCCACCGAGGAGAACGCCGAGGCCGCCGAACGCGAGCTCCGAC
>CAYWOF010000240.1:1996-5952 GCA_964459825.1 uncultured Phycisphaeraceae bacterium
CTCCAGCTCCTCGCCAACCACATCGGCGAGGCCTTCCGCGGCGTCGTCACCGGCGTCAACCCGCGCGGCGTGTTCGTCCAGCTCGACAAGTTCCTCGCCGATGGCCTCATCAAGAAGGAGGACCTCCCCGGCGATGTGACCCGCAGCAACCTCCCCCCCATCTGGCGCATCGACGATCGCACCGGGGCCCTCGTCGACCAGCGCTCGGGACGGTCGTTCAACATGGGCGACACCATCACGGTCCGCATCGCCGCCGTCGACCTCGCCCGCCGGCAGATGGACCTGGTCGTCGATGATGCCGCCAGCCGCGCCGCCGGAAAGGCCCGGAAGCCCCTCCTCAAGCTCGACTCCGAGGGCCGCCCGCTCTCGGGCGCCGGCGGCGGCCTCGGCGGCGGCCACGGGATCGGCTTCGGATCGACCGCCGGCTCCGAACGCCGCAGCCGCAAGAGCAAGGCGCGCGACAAGGCCAAGCGGGACTTCCGCAAGGAACGCCGGCAGGGAGGCAAGAGATGACCCGCCGGTGCATCGCCCCCCCGATTCACCGGTAGACGTTCACGTGCGCCGGTGGTGGGCCGCACAGGGCATCTCGGACGACCACGTGAGCCGGGGTTCGGCGCCCCCCTCGGTTTCCCGGCGGCCCACGCCGGGAGCCGATATACCCTTGTCGCTGCCCCGGGGAATCAGGGTGGGGGCGCAGCCAGGGAGGTTCGGACATGGGCCAGACAGGCAGGCGACTGGTGGGACTGGGCGTGGCCCTCGCGTGGGCCGCCGGCACGAGCGCGGGCCTCGCCCGCCAGGATCAGCCCGCCACGACCACGGGCGCCGGCGGGGGCACACGGACCTCGCCCGGCGCCGGACGCCCCCCCGTGACGTTCACGCCCGGCCCCGCGCCCCAGCCCCAGCCCCCGGGTCCCGAGCAGCCCCCGCCCGAGCCCGGCGCGCCCGAGGAGGACGTGACCCTCGCGAACTTCAGCGAGGCCGTCGAGCTCCGCGCCCTGGTGGAGTACGTCGCCGAAACCCTCGGCGTCAACATCGTCGGCTCCGACTCGCTCAGCGGTTCGATCGCGATCAACGCCCCCGTCAGCGTCCCCCGGGCGCAACTCATCGGCCTCCTCGACTCGCTCCTCATGCAGCAGGGCTTCACCATCACGCGGGACCGCTCGGGCGTCTACCAGATCGTGCCCATCGGCGAGGTCGACGCGAGCCTCTCCGGCGACCTGCCGACCACCCGGATCATCGCGACACCCACCATCCGCCCCTCATCGCTGCGCGAGCTGATGGGACATTTCGGGCTCACCGCGGCGCTCCCCGGCCAGCCGGGCCAGGGCACCAACCTCGTCTTCCTCGACGACCTCGGCGTGCTCGTCGCGACCGCGCCCACCCGCGTGCTCGACGAGGTCGAGGCCATGGTCGCCGAGGTCCTCCGACGCAGCGCCGGCCAGGAGTTCATCCGCTTCGAGGTCCTCTACGTCGCGTCCGGCGTGGCGCGCACCCGCATCCTCGAGATGCTCGGCAAGACCGCCGCGCGCACCCCCGAGGAAGTCGCCATGCAGCAGGCGATGGCCGTCAGCGGCCAGGGCGCGGCGACGCTCCACGACCTCGGCGACCGCCTCACCCTCGACGCCCAGGGCAACGCCCTCATCTTCCGCGGCTTCCCCGAAGAGGCCGAGAAGGTCCAGCGCGTCCTCGCCGTCATCGACGCCCCCAACAACCTCGAGCCCCGCCAGTACTACGCCTACTCCGCCGCCACCCAGGTCGCCCGGATCGCCAAGTTCCAGGGCCTCGGCGAGGTCCAGGAGATCGACACCTCCGTCCAGGTCGGCCCCGACGGCATGCCCATGCAGCAGCCCCAGCCCGCCGAGGGCCAGCCCGGCGCGCTCGCCACGCCCACCGGCGGGCCCGTCATGGTCGTCGACAAGGGCACCGGCACGATCCTCTACTACGGCACCCCCGCCCAGCACGAGAAGTTCGCCGAGCTCCTCGAGAAGTTCCAGACGCAGCAGGACCAGATCGTCATCAAGCACTACAAGATCAAGAACGGCCGGGCCGAGGATATCGCCGACCTCCTCATCGGCCTCCTGACCAACCAGCAGCCGGGGGGCAACCTCCTGCCCGAGAGCGGCTACATCAACCAACCCGGCGGCTCCACAGGACGCGGCCGGGGCCGCCGGAGCCGAGGTGGCGACGGGGGCCAGTCGTCGATCTACTACAACCTCAACCAGCAGCAGCCCTCGACCAGCCCCGGCGGCGGCGTGGGCTTCGGCGCCGGCACCGACACCTACGTGATCCCCGATGTCGCCAACAACCAGGTGCTGGTCAAAGCCCCCCAGAAGATGCAGGCCGAGTTCGCCGAGCTCATCGAGCGCCTCGACCTCCGCCGGCCCCAGGTCTACATCGAGGCCCAGATCGTCGCCGTCACCGCCGACGACTCCTTCCGCCTGGCGGTGGAGACCCAGCTCACGACCCTCGGCGACCCGATCTTCGGACTCAACACCAACTTCGGCTTGGGCACCCTCGGGCCCGATTTCACCGATCCCAAGACGATCAACAAGGGCCTGAGCGGGCTGACCTCCGCCCTGATCCTCACCGACCAGGTCCCCATCATCATCAACGCCCTCAAGAACGAGACCGACGCCCGCATCCTCTCCAGCCCCCAGCTGCTCGTCGACGACAACGAGGAGGCCGAGATCGTCAGCGTCGAGGAGCAGCCCACCACCGAGACCAGCCAGACCGCCGGCAACCCCAACGTCACCGGCTTCAGCGGCTACGAGGAGGCCGGCACCACCCTCTACGTGCGCCCCACCATCAGCGAGGGCGGGTACATCCGCCTGGACTACGAGGTGGAGCTCTCGAACTTCGTCGGGTCGGGGGCCGATGGCGTCCCGCCGCCCAAGCAGACGCGCAACGTCTACGCCAACACCACCCTCCCCTCGGACACCACCATCGTGGTCGGCGGCATCACCGTCGACGCCACCGGCACGACCATCGTCAAGGTGCCGCTGATCGGCGACATCCCCATCGTGGGCCACCTGTTCCGGGACACCACCAAGGCCAAGCGCACCACGCGCCTCTACATCTTCATCACCCCCCGCGTCATGCGCGACCCCACCTTCCGCGACCTGGCCCTCCTCACCGAGGGCCCGCAGGCCCAGTCCGGCCTCGCGCCACCCCTGCCCCCCATGGAGCCCACCTCCATCGAGATCATCGGCCTCCCCCGGCCCGCCGAGCCCGAGCCGCCCATCCCCCTCCCCGGCGGCGGGCGCTAAGGAACCACCCAGGCATGGCCAAGGTGCGGGGACTGGCGATCGTGAAGGGGCGCAACGGCGCGGGCCCGCCCGATGCCGACGGCGCCGGCGCGCTGGCGCTCCAGGACTGGACCCGCGTGGCCGAGCAGTTCGGACCCCTGCGCGTCCCCGCCGAGGTCCTGCGCCGCTTCCCCACCGAGCCCGGGAGCGACGATGAGCCCTGGGACGTGCTCCTCTCCCTCCTCGCCATCGACGAGCACACCGGCCTGTCCAGGCTCGCCGAGCGCACCGGCCTCCCCTTCGCCCCCGAGCCGCGCCTGCGCGAGTCCGCCCGACGCTTCTACGAGCTCGTGCCCGGCGATGTCGCACGACGACACCACGTCGCCGGCGTCGAGAGCGACGGCCGGACCATGACCGTCGCCACCGCCCAGCCCTTCCAGCCCGCCCTCTTCTCCCGCCTCGAGGAGGCCCTCGGCCTCCCCGTCCGCCTCGTCCTCAGCCCGCGCGGCGCCGTCGCCAACCTCATCAACCGCGGCTTCGAGCGCCAGCAGGACCTCGTCACCGAGATCATCGAGGAGATGCCCCTCGACGAGTCGGCCATCGCCACCGCCGCCGGGGCCATCGGCACCGCCACCGACCTCCTCCAGCTCGCGCGCCAGACGCCCGTCATCCGCCTCGTCAACATGATCCTGTTCGAGGCGCTCCGCCGCC
>CAYWOF010000241.1:0-5949 GCA_964459825.1 uncultured Phycisphaeraceae bacterium
CCCTTTCCCGGCATGCCGCCGAACATCTGGGCCCTGCAAGCCCAGGCCACCGCCCCCAACGGTGCGCCGGTAGACTGGCTGGGTTACTCGGTCGCCCTCTCGGCGCGCACCGTCGCCGCCGGAGCGCCGGGCGACGACACGTCCCTGGCCACCGACGCGGGCTCGGTCCACGTGTTCCAGGCCTCCGGCACCTCCTGGTCCCACCAGGCCCGGCTCGAGGGGATGGCCGGATCTCCGGACGACCAGTTCGGCACGGCCATCGCGATCGCGGACGACACGGCGGTTGTGGGAGCCTGGCTCCACGACACCCCGGCCGGCACGAACGCCGGCTCCGTGTTCGTGTTCCGGGGTCCCCCGGGGTCCGTCCCCTCGTACCAGGAAGCCGTGCTCGTGGCGCCCGACGGCGCCGCGGGCGATGTCTTCGGGGAGTCCGTCGCGATCGCCGGTGACACGCTCATCGTCGGGGCGGAGGGGGATGACCATGCGGCCGGCGTCGACGCCGGGTCGGCCTACGTGTTCACCCGCACGGGCTCGGGATGGGCCCATCAGGCCAAGCTCATTGCATCGGATGGAGCGCCGGCGGACTATTTCGGTACATCCGTCGCCATCGCGGGGGACACGCTGGTGGTCGGGGCCTATGGCGACGACACGTCCGCCGGACTCGACGCCGGGTCGGCGTACGTGTTCGTGCGCTCGGGCACGGCCTGGACGCAGCAGGCCAAGCTGACGGCGCTCGACGGCTCGCCCGGGGATGGCTTCGGGGCCGTGGCCATCTCGGGCGACACCCTGGTCGTCGGGGCCTATGGCGACAACACGCCCGCCGGATTCGACGCCGGGTCGGCGTACGTGTTCGTGCGCTCGGGCACGGTCTGGACGCAGCAGGCCAAGCTCGTGGGGTCCGACGTGATGCTGCAGAACTACTTCGGGTGCGCCGTGGCCCTCTCGGGCGACACCGCCCTGGTCGGCGCGTGGGCGCACAGCGCGGGTTTGCCCAACACGGGGGCCGCGTACGTGTTCACACGCTCGGGCTCGAGCTGGACTCAGCGGGCCAAGCTCACTGCGTCGGACCGCGCGGCCGATGACTGGTTCGGGTCGTCCGTGGCGCTCGCGGGGGATACCGCCCTGATCGGGGCGCCGCGCCACGCCACCCCGGGTGGCGCCTACTCAGGTGCGGCCTACCTGTTCACCCGCTCGGGAACGGCCTGGACCCAGCAGGCCGAGATCAGTGCCTCCGACGGTGCGTTCTACGACGAGTTCGGGGTCGCCGTTGCCATCTCCGGTGCCGATGCGGTGGTCGGTGCACGCTTCCACGACGGGCCCTCCGGAGTCGACGAGGGCTCGGCCTATGCATTCGCCCTAAATCCCATCGCCCCGTCGATGCCGACAAACGTCGGGGCCTCGGAGGTCTCTCCGGGCGTGGCCAAGGTGACCTGGAAGGACACAACGCCTTGCGAGACGGCCTTCGAGTTCCTGCGTGAGATGAAGGTCGGCGGGACGTGGACCGGGGCCAGCGTCGTGGGCTCGAGCCCTGCCCTCTCGGGCACGGGCAAGAAGGGCGCCTGGCAGCAGTCGCCCGGGCCCGGCGCGTGGCGCTACGCCGTGCGCGCCATCAACGCCGCGGGCCCCTCCGCCTGGACCGCCCCCGCGGTCGTCAAGCCGGCCAAGCCGACGGGGTTGGCCGCGGTGTGGGTCGCGGGCTGCGCCGGCCACAACGTCAAGCTCACCTGGGTGGACGCGTCGGGCTTCGAGAGCGGGTTCAAGCTCAAGCGGGAGCGCCAGTCGGGCACTTCTTGGGTGCAGAGCACCACGGTGGGCACGGGCCAGATCGGGGCTAACGCCACGATGTTCACGGACACGACGATCGCGACGCCGGGGGTGTACCGCTACCGGCTACAGGCGTTCAACAGCGCGACCAACTCGGCCTGGACGGGCTGGGTCCAGATCACGGTGCCATGAGGAAGGAAGGCCCGTTCCGCGCGGGTCGGGAGGGACCATGCCTCCCGGCCCGCGATTCGGGCTGGCCGGAGAGCCGGCCGCCGTCACACCCAGACCTGGAGGATCAGGTTCGGCTCCTTGAGCTTCCCCAGCCACTCGCCGACCGTGGCGCTCACAAACTTCACCTCGTACTGCGGGTGCGCATCGAGCCACTCGTTGATCTGGCGGTCGAGGTTCTCGAGGCTGTCGCCCGTCAGCTTGCAGTGGAACGACTTGACGTGGATCGCCCCGGTTCCGGTGGCGTTGGGCGAACGCTGCCAGGTGTCCTCGTGCCGCGCCCCGGCGAGGCGCTGCTCCAGGGGCTTGATCTTCGGCGCGGCGGGCTGCGGCACGAGCGATGGTGCCGGCGAGACTCCCGATGGCCCATTGACGGGCGCCGGGCGCGCCACCGGAGCCGGGGCAGCCACCGGAGCGGGCGCGGGTGCTCCCATCGGCGCGCTCGGCACCGGGCGCGGCGCGTTGGGTGCCATCGGGGTCGGCGCGGGGCCCGAGCCCGGCGCACGCGGCTGCGAGAACTGCGACATGGGCACCTCCTTCACGAGACCGTCTCTGCCCGCCGCCCGGCAGCATACCACAAACACCGCGGTGTCAGGCTCCCGTCGGCTCGAACGTGAACGCCCACTTGGGACCCTGTGTGCACCGGCCCTGGAAGAGGCCGTCCGCATCCCCCAAGCGCCCGCGGAGCAGGAGGTGGTCCGGGCCCGCCGCCTCGATGTGCACGGTTCCCGTGGCGAGGCGCCGCACCCGACCCCGATCGCCGGAGATCGGGCCCTCGTAGTCCAGGTAGGCGGCGCGATGGTCGGGCAGGCGCGTGCCGCGGAAGGACCGAGCCCGTCCCTCGTGGATCGGCTCGGTCAACCGGAACGCCAGGAGCGGCGCGCCGGGCTCTTTCCCCCGCTGGATCAGCCAGTCGAAGTGCCACGAGCCATCGGGAAGGTCGTGGCGAAGCAGGACGGTCGTGCCCACGCCCGATCCTATCTACCGGCCCCGGCGCGCCCCGCGCGGATCGGGTACCATGCGGCCCGCCGGGTGGGAGGGCGGGATGGAAGCCCGGCGCCGCGACGCCCTCGACAGGACCGATGGAGCGACCCCGATGAACCTCCGATGCACGATCGTTCTGGCTCTTTCCGCCGTGCTTCTGGGCGGCTGCGCCACGCAGCGGACGCTCCCGCGCGTTCGCGAGGACGGCGACAAGGCGTTCGAGCGCGGGCAGTACGACAAGGCCCTGGCCGACTACATCGAGTACGTCGATCGCAAGCCCGGCGAGCCGGTCGTCCGCCACCAGCTGGCCAAGACCTTCCTTCTGGTCGGGCAGCCGGAGGAGGCCGTGCCCCACGCGCGCGTCGCCTTCGACCAGCACCCCGAGCGGACCGACTACGCCGAGACGCTCGCGGAAGCCCTCTTCGCCTCCCACCAGCCCGATGAGCTCTATGCGTTCCTGCGCCTCCTGATCGACCAGCGCCGGGGCGTCGCCGATTACATGCGTTTGGGCTCGTTCGCGGCCAGGCTTGGTGATGTGGATGAGGCCGAGGCCGCGTTCATCACGGCCGCGAAGCTCGACGCGGGCCGGACCAGCGGGCCGCACCTGGCGTTGGCCGATCTGTACCAGACCGCCGGGGACAATGAGCGGGCGATTCGCCGTCTGCGGATGGCCCTCTACGTGGAGCCGGGAAACACCCAGATCATGACGCGGCTGCGGGCGCTGGGCGAGATTCCCGGACCGAGCCTCGCCCTGCAGCCGGAGGAGTGGCGGTAGGGCCGCTTGACGCGACGAAATCGGCTTCTACACTTCATCCGGATCAACGGATGAAGTCAACCCGCGCCAATCCGACCGCCGCTGAACTGCTCGCGTCTCTGGCCGAGCCCGTTCGCCTCCGGGTCTTGCGCCTCCTGGAAGCGGAGGAGGTCTCCGTCGGCGAGGTTGCCAAGGTTGTGCAGCTTCCCCAGTCTACCACGAGCAGGCACCTCAAGGTCCTTTCGGACTCGGGGTGGCTGGCGCGTCGTTCGGCGGGCACTGCGACTTTGTTCCGGCTGGTCCTGGATGACCTGTCGGCGGAGGCGAGGGCGATCTGGATCGCCGCGAGGGACCACCCGGGCAACGCCGCGGACTTCGCGGAGGATGCGCGGCGGCTGGCGAGCGTGCTGCGCGAGCGTCGGGTGGACAGCCAGGCGTTCTTCGGGCGCGTGGCGGGGGAGTGGGATGACGTCCGCGCGAGTCTCTTCGGCCAGGACTTCACGGCGGCGGCGCTGCTGGGGCTGATCCGGCGCGACTGGGTGGTGGCCGACCTCGGGTGCGGCACGGGCAACGCGGCCGAGCTGCTGGCCCCGCACGTCGAGCGGGTCATCGCGGTGGATCGATCCGAGGCCATGCTGGGCGCGGGGCGGGCGCGTCTGGCCGGCATCGCCAACGTGCGATTCGTGGAGGGGACGCTGGAGCGTCTTCCCCTGGACACGGCCTCGGTGGACGCGACGGTGTGCGTGCTGGTGCTCCACCACGTGGCCGAGCCGATTCTGGCGCTCCGCGAGATGGCCCGGGTGATGCGGAGGGAGCGGGGGGGCGGGACGGCGCTCATCGTGGACATGCTCGCGCACGAGCGCGAGGAGTACCGGCGGGCCATGGGGCACGTGCATCTCGGCTTCGCGCCCGCGGCGATGGCGGGCCTGCTCCGGGAGGCCGGGTTCGCCGACCCGCGGTTCGTCGAGCTGCCGCGGGTGTCGGAGGCGCGGGGCCCCGGGCTGTTCGTGGCCACGGGGAGACTGCCCGGGAAGGCGGAAGGCCCGGCTGAACAGGCCGGCGGAACGAACCGACGATAATGACGAACGGACCGCCCCGCCCGGCCCCAGCGGCCCCGGCCGGGCCCAACCCCCAAGGGAGAAGACCGTGACGACGATCGCGACCAAGCCCAGGACCAGCAAGGCCGGCCCGGCCCCCGCGCAGGACTTCAAGGTCCGCGACATCGGGCAGTGGGAGCTGGGGCGCAAGGAGATCCGGCTGGCCGAGGAGGAGATGCCGGGGCTGATGTCGCTGCGGGCCAAGTACCGCGGCCAGAAGCCGCTGGCGGGGGCGCGCATCGCGGGGTCGCTGCACATGACGGTGCAGACGGCGGTGCTGATCGAGACGCTGGTGGAGCTGGGCGCGGACGTGCGCTGGGCCTCGTGCAACATCTTCAGCACGCAGGACCACGCGGCGGCCGGGGTCGTGGTCGGCCGGGACGGCACGCCCGAGCATCCCCGTGGCACGCCGGTGTTCGCGTGGAAGGGGGAGACGCTCGAGGAGTACTGGTGGTGCACGAACCAGATCCTGCGCTGGCCGGACGGGAGCGGGCCGACGCTGATCGTCGATGACGGCGGGGACGCGACCCTGCTGGTCCACAAGGGCGTCGAGTTCGAGAAGGCCGGGTCCATCCCGGCGTTCAACCCGCACGAGCACCCGGAGGAGTGGGGGGTGTTCCTCGATCTGCTGCGCACCGAGGAGAAGCGCTCGCCCGGGCAGTGGGCGCGCCTGGCGTCCGGGATCCAAGGGGTGAGCGAGGAGACCACGACGGGCGTGCACCGGCTCTACGAGATGGCGCGGGCCGGCACGCTGCTCTTCCCGGCGATCAACGTCAACGACTCGGTGACCAAGAGCAAGTTCGACAACATCTACGGGTGCCGGCACTCGCTCCTGGACGGGCTCAACCGGGCGACGGACGTGATGCTCTCGGGCAAGGTGGCGGTGGTGCTGGGGTACGGCGACGTCGGGAAGGGGTGCTGCCAGGCGCTGAAGGGCCAGGGCTGCCGCGTGGTGGTCGCGGAGATCGACCCGATCTGCGCCCTGCAGGCCGCGATGGAGGGGTACCAGGTCGCGACGCTCGAGGACGTGGTCGAGACGGCGGACGTCTTCATCACGGCGACGGGGAACAAGAGCATCATCACGGGCGAGCACATGGCCCGGATGAAGGACAAGGCGATCGT
>CAYWOF010000242.1:0-5909 GCA_964459825.1 uncultured Phycisphaeraceae bacterium
GTCGCGGTGGTCGCACTCGGCGCCCTGGCTTGGCTGGCCGTCGGGCGTCGGGGACCGGGGTCGGCGCCGGCCCCCGCCCCCGCGCTCCCCGTCTTGGTGCGCCCCGCGCCGCGGCCGACCGAGCCGGTGGGTTTCTCCGACGGGTGTCTGACCGCCGAGTGCCACGCGCTCATGCGCCCGGCGCCGGGCGTCCACGCGCCCGCGGCGATGGGGCAGTGCGCGGCGTGCCACGCGTCCGACACCGGCGGCCACGTCTACCCGCTCATCGGGCCGCGCGCGGATCTGTGCGATGCCTGCCACGATGTCGGGCGGCGCGGGTCCCTGCGCCACCGGGCTCTGGCCGAGGATGGGTGCCTGGGCTGCCACGACGCCCACGCGTCGCCCGGGCCGTCGCTCCTGGCCGCCGGGAGTGTCGAGGGGGCGTGCGCCCGGTGCCACCCCGGGACGCAGGCACGCGTGCGCCACCCTCAGTACGAACGGGGCCACTGCGAGGCCTGCCACGACCCGCACGCGTCGGACGGGCCCGGCCTGCTCCGCGCCGCGTCCCCGGACCAGACCTGTCGCGCGTGCCACCAGGGCCTCGCGGACGCGATGGCGGCGGCGCGGCACTCGCACCGGGGCGTGGAGGGCTCCTGCCTGGCGTGCCACGCGGCGCACGCCTCCGACCATCCGGCGCTGCTCCGGGCCGAGCCCCGCCAGGCGTGCGTGGCCTGCCACCCGCAGGTCGGTCAGATCGTGGCGGGGGCGGTCGTCTCTCACGATGCGGTGATCGCCGGGCGCCAGTGCATGTCGTGCCACAACCCGCACGCGGCGGACAACCCGATGATGCTCCGGTCCGACGAGGCGTCGGTCTGCCTCTCCTGCCACGACCGGCCCGTGGTGGCCACGGACGGGCGGACGATCCCCGACATGGACGGGGTCGTGGGCGCGCCGGTGGTCCACGGGCCCGTGCGCGCCGGGGAGTGCGCCGCCTGCCACAGCGTCCACGGTGGCAGCCACGCGCGCCTGCTCATGCACCTCCCTCCCGACGTCCTGGGCACCGGCTTCGACGCGCGGAACTACGCCCTCTGCTTCGCGTGCCACGACCGCGAGCTGCTGCTGGCCCAGGCCGGCGCCGCCACCCAGTTCCGGGACGGCGACCGGAACCTGCACCGGGTGCACGTGCAGGCCGACGGGCGGTCGCGAAGCTGCGCCGACTGCCACGCCGTGCACGCCGGGACCCAGCCGCGCCTGATGGCCGAGTCCGTGGCCTTCGAGGGCTCGAGCTGGAGGATGCCCGTCCGCTTCACCATCACGGAGAACGGCGGCTCGTGTGCGCCCGGGTGCCACGAGCCGCTCGAATACCGGCGGAGCCCTTCGGGCGCGCCGGAAGGAGGCGCCCCATGAGGGCCCACCGTCTCGCCGCGCTCGGCGCAGCCTTCCTCGCGAGCGCCGTGATCGCCCAGCCGCCCGCGCTCGACCGCACGGGATCGACCGCGCCAGCCCCGCGCACCGTGATTCCCCGGGAGGGCTGCGTGACGGCCGAGTGCCACCCCGGCGTCAAGTCCCATCGGTTCCTGCACGGGCCGGTTCACGTCAACGCCTGCGACAGCTGCCACCGGCTCACGGATGCCCCCTCCCACGCCTTCACCACGGCGCGCGAGGCGGACAAGGCCTGCCAGCTCTGCCACGTGCCCGAGGTCCCCGCCAACGCGATCCCGCACGAGCCGTTTGCGGCCGGCGCGTGCCTCTCCTGCCACGACCCGCACGGCAGCTCGGAGCCCGCGATGATCCGGGGGGGCCGCTACGCCGACGCCTGCAAGACCTGCCACGCGGACGTCACGGGAGCGCACGATCGCGTGCACGGGCCCGCCTCGGCGGGCGCCTGCGGCGCCTGCCACGAGCCGCACGCCGCGAGGTTCCCCCGGCTGCTCAACGCCCAGGGGAGGGACCTGTGCCTCCGGTGCCACGTGGCGACGGGCCTGGAGATCGACCGGGCCGCGGGCGGAGGCGGCGTCGTCCACGAGCCGGCCCTCGGGGACTGCATGGTCTGCCACGATCCCCACGCCACCGACGAGCCGGCCATGCTCTCGGCCGATCCCGTCACGCTCTGCACGGGCTGCCACCAGGAGGTGGCCCGGACCCTCGACACCGCCCCGACCCAGCACGCCGCCGTCACCACCGAGCGCACCTGCCTCAACTGCCACCGCGCCCACACCGCGAGCCGCGCGGCGCTCCTGCGCGACGAGCCCCAGGCGCTGTGCTTCGAGTGCCACAACCGCACGATCGCGCTGGAGGACGGCACCACGCTCCCGGACATGAAGTCCCTCATCGAGCACGGACGGAGCCTGCACGGCGCGGTCGCCCAGCGCAGCTGCATCGTCTGCCACGAGATCCACGGCGGCGGGCACCGGCGCCTGCTCACCGACGAGTACCCCACCGACCTCTACTACCCCTTCAGCGAGTCCGCTTATGCCCTGTGTTTCCGGTGCCACGATCGACAGCTCGTGCTCCTCTCGCGGACCGACAGCGTGACCGGCTTCCGGAACGGCGACCGCAACCTCCACTACGTCCACGTCAACCGGGACGCCAAGGGACGCTCCTGCCGGGTGTGCCACGACGCCCACGCCGCCAACGCCGACCGGCAC
Source organism: uncultured Phycisphaeraceae bacterium (assembly GCA_964459825.1). GTDB lineage: Bacteria > Planctomycetota > Phycisphaerae > Phycisphaerales > UBA1924 > CAYWOF01. Next base: position 2,628 of record CAYWOF010000242.1, read on the forward strand.
ATCCGCGACGAGATCCCGTTCGGTCCGTCCGGCTGGAAGCTCCCGATCCGGTTCGAGTCGCTCCCCGACGGCGGCCGGTGCGGCCCGGGCTGCCACCCGGGCTTCGAGTATCGGCGCACGACGCCCGTCGCATACCCGGTGAACCGGGACGGGGCGGGATGGAAGGGGGAGGACCTCGTTCCCGGCGTCCGGGCGGAGCCGCCCCGCCCTTCCAACCCGCGCAAGCCCGGCGGCTGATCCCCCCGCAACACCGACTCGGCCCACCGGCCGACCAACGCGAAGGAACCCACCATGATCCGCTCCCGTTCCATCTCGAGATTGCTGGCGACCTGCGTGCTCACCGTGACCTCGGCGGCCCCGGCGCACGCCGATGAGCTGCGCAACGTGAAGCGCGGCGAACCCCTCCCCGCGTACCGGCTGCCCACCGTCGACGGGCGGCTGGTCGAGAGCGAGGCCCTCAAGGGCCTTGTGGTCGTGATGGTCTGCCTCTCGGCCGAGCAGCGGAGCTCGGAGCTGGCGGCCATGGAATCGAGCGACGTGATCAAGGCGATCGGCGACGAGGGTGTGAGGCTCATCCACGTCACGGCCGACGTGGTGCACAAGCCGTACTTCGAGCGGTTCCGGGAGGAGCGCCGCCTGGACGTGCCGCTGGCCCTCGACGCGGACCGGGCGCTCTACGGGCGCCTCGGCCTCATCGTGTTCCCCACCACGATCATCGCCGATCGCGAGGGCAAGCTGGCCCGCGTGGTCGCGCTCCGCGAGGCCGACTACGCCCAGACGCTCGACGCCTACGTGCGCCACGCGCTGGGCACGATCGACGACAAGGAGCTCGAGGAGCGCCTCAAGGCCCACCCGAGCGCCGATGCCTCCCCCAAGAGCCGGGCCTCGGCCCACCGCGCGGCGGCCCGGTTCCTGCGTGAGAAGGGCCTTCTGGCGGGCGCCAAGGACGAGCTCAACAAGGCCCGGGAGCAGGACCCCGGCAACGCGGACATCCTCCTGGACCTGGCGGACCTGGAGCTGGCCGGGGGCAATCTCGACGCCGCGGACGAGCTGGTGCGGGGCGTGCTCGACGCCGAGCCCGAGCACCGGCGCGCCAAGCAGATCAAGGGCATCGTGCTCTACCGGCGCGATCGCCTGACCGAGGCGGAATCGGTCCTCAACGAGGCGCTGGTGCTCAACCCGGACCCCGCCCGGATCCACTACTACCTGGGCAGGATCTGCGAGCGCCAGGGCCAGCCCGGGCGGGCGATCGAGCACTACCGGGAAGCGCTGCGCCGGTTCCTCAACGAGCCCGAGGTCTCGACGCCGCCCTCGTCCGCGCCGAGGTGATCGATGGACGGGCGCGGACGCGTCGGACCTCGCCCGGTCAGTAGCGCTCGGGCGAATGATCGCGCCCGTGGCAGGTGAGGTTGCACTCGCCGCGGAAGCGGCCCAGGTCGCGGAACTCCAGCCGGCCCGTGGCCGGGTTGGTGTGCACGATGTCGGTCGCGAAGTTGATCAGGTGGCTGTTGGTCAGCGTGCTGCCCTGCGTGGACGCGATGCCGTGGGCGTCGTGGCAGGCGGCGCACGGAGTCCGCTCCTCCTGGATGTGCTTGCGGTGCCCGGGGAAGGACTCGTCGGCGAGGATGCTCGATCGGTCGTGGCACCGGTAGCACAGCGCGTAGGCCGCGGCGCTCTCCGACACCAGGTCGGCCGTCTCGTACCGGGCGGCCAGGAGCGGCGGGAAGTTGGACCCGTGCGTGCCGCTCGGGCCCGATCCGCCTGCCGAGGCGCCCGTCTCCGAGGCGTGGCAATCGGAGCAGTGCACCAGGCTCGAGACGGTCCAGCCCGGGCGGAGGCTGGGGACGTCCGGGTTGCGTCCCGGGGCGGCCACGGGGTGGAACGAGGCCGCTCCGGGGCTGAACTCCAGGCGCGTGTTGTTCTGGGCGAGCTTCCGGGGGACGATCGGCTGGATGTCGTTGCCGTCCGCGTGGCACGCGTAGCAGACCTCGTACTCGGTCGTGGCCACGGCGATCGGCGAGCCGGAGCCGTTCACGCCCCCGACCAGCCCGAAGTTGGGATGGAGGCCCGGCGCTGCGGCGCCCCCGCTCCCCATGGAGTGCGGATCGTGGCAACTGGTGCACGAGGCGTGGGCCCTCTGGGGGTCGGGCGGATCGACCGGGCTGCCCGTGTCGTGGATGTAGGCCTTGCGCAGGTCGGACGCGATGTTGGGCGCCGAGGGCTCCGTCCCGTCGTGGCACCGCACGCAGGTGTCGCCGATCGTCCGACCCCGCAGCAGGTAGGGTCCGCTCGGCGACCCGTGGGGCTGGTGGCACGAGATGCAGTCGGAGTGACCCGCCACCGCGGTCCGGCCCATGGAGTGGCACGAGATGCACAGGGCCGAGTGGGCGTTCTCCATGACCAGGAAGTCGCCGTACTGGTTGTTGTGCGCGTCGTGGCACGAGGTGCACTGGAGCTCGCCGTTGGGGTCCAGCCGGACGGTGCGCGGCAGCGCGGCCGGGCTGTGCAGGTGCGGGTCCTGCGCGGCCAGCGACGAGTCGTACCGGAACGAGATGGGGTGGTCGTCGCGCAGGTCGGTCCCGATGCGCGAGGGCCCGTCGGGCATCACGGTGATCCCGCCGGCCATTCCGATCGGCGAGGGTCGGGACACCACGGCGCCCAGGGCGATCGTCCCGTCGTGGCAGGAGAGGCACATCTTGGACGCGCCCGTGGGCTGGCCGAGCTCGGCGTCCAGCGCCCGGCTGGTGTAGATCGTGTACGCCTCCGTCGGCATCTCGCGGTTCCAGAGCGGGCGGATCGGCGACGCGTTGTGGGGCGCGTGGCAGAAGATGCACACCTCGTTCTCCGATGCCGCGCGGATCGGCCCCGGTCCTCCCGCCGACAGGTTGTGCGGGCTCTGCACGACACTGGTGGGCTGGGCCGCGGCGCTCGATCCGAGAATCAACGCCAGCCCCGCGACGCGTCGGACGCTCATGGCTCAGCTCCCCCGGCCAGGTACTGGAAGACCTGGACCCTTCGGTTGTAGGAATCGGCGATCCAGAGGCGTCCCATCGGGTCCGAGGCCATGCCGGCCGGAAGCCAGAACTCCCCCGGGCCCCGCCCCTCCTTCCCGAACGTCATGAGCAGCCGGCCCTCGGCGTCGAACACCTGCACCGCCTCGAAGTTCGCATCCACCACGTACAGGTGGTCCTCGGGGTCCAGTGCCAGCCCCTTGGGCTGCGAGAAGTACCCCGGCATGTCGCCCTTGCGCCCGATCTGGCGCAGGAAGGCCCCGTCGGGCCC
>CAYWOF010000243.1:0-5876 GCA_964459825.1 uncultured Phycisphaeraceae bacterium
GCCGGCGCCCTTTCGGGAGATGAGCACGCCCTGGAAGACCTGGATGCGCTCCTTGTCTCCCTCGACGATCCGGCAGTGCACGTTGATCGTGTCGCCGATGTCCAGCCGGGGCACATCGGTCTTGAGCGCGCCGGCGTTGATGCTGTCGAGGATCGCTTGGAGGGCCATGGGGAGGGTTCCGTTGGGGTGTGGATGCGCCGCCGCGAGACGCAGGGTGGCGATGGTATGTCCATCCCCCGGGGCCCTTCCAGCCTCACCGCCTCGAGGCTTGGAGCGACGCGGGTCCGCCGAGGCGATCGCGCAAGGATCGATCCAACACCCGTACGCGGGCAGTACGGCTGGCCGGCGCGCGGGACCCCGGTAGACTCTTTGTGCGTCCTGGCTGGGACGGAGCCGATCGAGTACCGGCACGGAAGCGACCCTAATCCGGAGACCCGAATGGCCCCGCGCGCATACTGGACCGGCAACCTCAAGATCTCGCTCGTGACCTTCGGCGTGCGCCTGTACAACGCCGTGTCCGAGGCGGAGAAGATCCGTCTCAACCAGCTCCACAAGGGGTGCAACGCGCGCATCCGCATGCCCACGACCTGCCCGATCCACGGCCAGGTCGACCGCTCCGAGATCGTCAAGGGCTACGAGTTCGAGAAGGACAAGTACGTCGTGATCGAGCAGGAGGAGCTCGACCGGATCAAGCTCCGATCCGAGAAGACGATCGAGCTGACGAAGTTCGTGCCCGCCGACTCCGTCGACGACGTCTATCTCGACGGCTCGTACTACGTCGCGCCGGACGGCCCGGTGGCGGAGGAACCCTTCCGCGTGGTGCGCGAGGCGCTCGACAAGACCGGCACGGCCGGCATCGGCAAGCTGACAATCGCCGGGCGCGAGCGACCCGTGGTGGTGCGCCCGGGGGACCGGGGCTTCATGCTGAGCACGCTCCACGCCGCGAGCGAGGTGCGCGAGGCCGCGCCCTACTTCGAGGAGATCCGCGACGGCGCGATCAACAAGGACTACATGCAGCTGGCGACCACGCTGATCAAGAGCAAGCTGGGCCGGTTCGACCCGGCCGACTTCCACGACACGTACCAGGACGCGCTGGTCGAGCTCGTCAAGTCCAAGATCGCCGGGCAGGAGCCCGTGGTGCTCCAGGAGGAGGACCTGCCGGCGACGTTCAACTTCGCCGAGGCCCTGCGCCAGAGCCTGGAGGGCGTCGGCAAGCCCGCCGCCGCCTCCCGGAGCGCGGCTACCGTGAAGCCGAGCGCCGGCGCCCGGAAGCCGCCCGCGCGCGGCGAGCCGGGCGCGGCGGGCAGGAAGCAGAAGCGAAAGCAGGCCTGATGACGCGGCTGTCCGGAGAACCGACCACGCTCGAGCCCGCGGCGCCCGGCGCGCTGCGGGGCCAGCGGGTCGCGTTCACCGGGCGATTCGCCACGCTGACCCGGGCGGAGGCCGAGCGCCGGGTGGGCGCGGCCGGGGGCCGGGCGGTCGGGGCCGTCAACGCGCGCACCACCATGCTCGTGGTCGGCATGCGCGGGTGGCCGCTGATGAACAGCGGGCACGTCACGCGCAAGCTCGCCGAGGCGGAGCGCCTGCGCGCCGCGGGCCGGCCGCTGCGGATCCTGTCGGAGCTCGACTTCCGCGAGGTCCTGGGCCTCGAGGCCCCCCGGGCGAGCTCCCCCAAGTCGCTCTCGGGCGCGCAGGTCTGCGCGGCGCTGGGGGTGGACGGGCGCACGCTCCAGCGCTGGGAGCACTGCGGACTGGTGCGGGCCCGCGACGGGTTCTACGACTTCCAGGACCTGCTGTCCCTGCGCACGGTCACGGGCCTGGTGGCGCGCGGCGTCAGCCCGGTCGTGATCCGCCAGAGCCTCGACGCCCTCGGGCGTTTTCTGCCCGGCGTTGATCGGCCGCTCGCCCAGTTGCGGATCCTCGTCTCCGATTCCGGCCGGCTCGTGGCGGAGCTCGAGGAGGCGCTGCTGACCACGTCCGGGCAGCTGGAGCTGCGCTTCGACGCCCCCGCGAGCGCGCCGGAGGATGGGGCGCGCCGGCTCACGCTCGTTCGCGCCGACACGCGCGACAGCGCCGCGTGGATCGCCGCCGGCATCGAGCACGAGGAGTCCGGCGACCTCGAGAAGGCCGAGCACGCGTACCGGCGCGCCGCCGCGCTCGCGCCCGACGACCCGATCCCGCAGTTCAACCTGGGGAACGTGCTGCTGGCCGGAAACCGGCTCGAGGCCGCCGCCGAGCGGTTCGCGCAGGCGGTGGCCCTCGACCCGACGCACGCGCGGGCCTGGTTCAACCTGGCCCACACCCAGGACGCCCTGAAGGACCGCGCCTCCGCGCTGAAGTACCTCCGCCGCGCCATCGCCGCCGACCCCGCCTACGCCGACGCCCACTTCAACCTGGCGGACCTCTCCGAGCGCCTCGGCGATCGTGCCGCGGCCATCGCCGCGTGGGACGATTACCTCCGCCTCGATCCCGCGAGCGACTGGAGCGCCGAGGCCCGCCGCCGCCTCCAGGCCCTCCGGAAGGCCGGCGCGTGAGCCTGCGCGAGTACCGGCGCAAGCGACACTTCGACCGCACCCCCGAGCCCGCGCCGGCCCGAGCCGCCCGATCCGCCCGGTCCCCGAGCGCCGTCCGCGCCGAGCGCACCTTCGTCATCCAGAAGCACGCCGCCACCTCGCTCCACTACGACCTGCGCCTGCGCATCGGCGATGCGCTCAAGAGCTGGGCCGTCCCCAAGGGCCCCAGCCTCGACCCGCGGGAGAAGCGCCTGGCGATCGAGGTCGAGGACCACCCGGTGGAATACGCCTCCTTCGAGGGGGTGATCCCCGAGGGCCAGTACGGCGCCGGCACGGTGATGGTGTGGGACCAGGGGCGCTGGAGCCCGGTCGAGGGCGACCCCGAGGAATCGCTGCGCGAAGGCGAGCTCAAGTTCAACCTCGACGGCGCGCGCCTCAAGGGCCGCTGGGTCCTCGTGCGCACCAAAACCCCCGCCCGCCAGCCGCAGTGGCTGCTCATCAAGGAGCGCGATGCCGACGCCACCCCCGGCGTTCACGCCGACACCTGGGCCACCAGCGTCGTCACCGGGCGCACCATGGACGAGATCGCCGCCGGCGCCCCGGTCGCGAAGGTGCCCCGGGCCGTCCCGGCCCTGTCCGCGGCCTCCCTCCCGGGCGCGCGGCCCGCGCCGATGCCCGCGAGGCTCAAGCCCCAGCTCGCCCAGCCCGCCTCCGAACCACCCCAGGGCGACGACTGGCTCCACGAAGTCAAGTTCGACGGCTATCGCCTCCTCATCTTCCGCAAGGGCGATTCGGTCCGCATCCTGAGTCGGCGCGCCCTCGACTGGACGGGCAAACTCCCCGCCCTCGCCGCGGCCGTCACCGAGCGCCTCACCGTCGACGCCGTCCTCGACGGCGAGGCCGTCCTGCTCGACACGCGCGGCGTCAGCGACTTCCAGGCCCTCCAGAACGCCATCCACGGCCGCCGTTCCCGCTCCATCGTCTTCATGGCCTTCGACCTCCCCTGGTGCGACGGGCACGACCTGACGCGCGTGCCGCTCGAGCAGCGCCGCGCGCTCCTCGCCGTTCTTCTCGGGCGCCGGCAGGACGGGCGCCTGCGCTTCAGCGACCACGTGGCCGGGCACGGGCGGGCGGCGTTCGAGCGTGTGTGCGCCGGCGGCCTGGAGGGGATCGTCTCGAAACGCCGGACGGCGCCCTACGAGCAGGCCCGCACGCCCTCGTGGATCAAGGTCAAGTGCTTCAACCAGCAGGAGTTCATCGTCGGCGGCTTCACCGCCCCGGAGGGAACGCGCGAGCAGTTCGGCGCGCTCCTCGTCGGCTACCACGAGGGGCGCGACCTGCGCTTCGCCGGCAAGGTCGGCACCGGGTTCAGCACCGAGACGCTGCGCGCCCTGGCGCGGCGACTTCACTCCCTCGTGCGCGCCACGCCGCCCTTCACCAACCCGCCCACGGGCGCCGAGGCGCGCGGGGTCACCTGGGTCCGCCCGGAGCTCGTCGCCCAGGTCCAGTTCCGCGAGTGGACCGGCGACGGCGTCATACGCCACACCTCCTTCCGCGGCCTGCGCGACGATGTGGACCCGGCCAATGTGGGGCGGGAGCCCTCCACGCCCGCTCCTGCGCTCGACGCGGGGGCGCCCGTGCGGCGTGCCTCGAAGTCGGCCGCGTCCAATCCAGGCGCGTCCAAACCAGTTGCACCTAAGAAGGCAGCTACTTCCAAGTCAGCCGCCGCCGCGAGCGCGCCGGCCTTGCGCCTCACCAACCCCGATCGCATCGTCTATCCCGATCGCGGCGCCGGCTTCGCGCTCACCAAGCGCCAGGTCGCCGAGTACTACGAGGCCGTGGCCCCGCGCATGCTCCCGCACATCGTCAACCGGCCGCTCTCCATCCTCCGCTGCCCCGACGGCGAGGGTGGGAAATCCTTCTTCCAGAAGCACCCGGCCAAGGGCATGCCCGCCTCGGTGGGCAGCGTCGATGTGCCCGATGACGACGGCGAGCCCGAGAAGTACTTGTGCATCCGCGATGCCGACGGTCTCCTCGCCCTCGCGCAGATGAACGTGCTCGAGTTCCATCCGTGGGGCGCGCGGGGGGGGGCCGATGCCCTCGAGAATCCCGACCGCCTCATCTTCGATCTCGACCCCGGCGCCGGCGTTCGCTGGAAGCAGATCGTCGAGGATGCCCACCTCGTGCGCGACGCCCTCGCGCAGGCGAAGCTCCGCGCCTTCGCGCGCCTCTCCGGCGGCAAGGGCATCCACCTCGTCGTCCCGCTCAAACCCGGCCACACCTGGGAACAGGCCAGGGCCTTCTGCAAGGCCGCGGCCGAGGCCCTCGTCCGCCTCGCCCCGCGCCGCTTCGTCGCCACGTCCGGCGCTTCCAACCGCGAGGGGCGCGTCTTCATCGACTACCTGCGCAACGTGCGCGGCGCCACCGCCATCGCCCCGTACTCCACGCGCGCCCGCCCCGGCGCCCCCGTCGCCATGCCCGTCGCCTGGGACGAGCTCGCCGGCTTCGACTCCGCCGCGGCCCTGCGCGTGCCCGCCGTCCTCCGCCGCCTGGCGACCGACCCGGCCGACCCGTGGAAGGGCCTGGCGTCCGCGGCGGGACGGCTGCCGAATGGGGCGTGAGGCGCCCCGGCTTCTGGCCGCGGGCTTTGTCCGAGGTCAGCTCGTTCGCGCTCGGAGCGATCCCGCCGAGTCATCCCCGTTGATCGCTACCTCGACACCGCTCCGAATCGCATCGAAGCCCTCACATTCCCGAGTGTGCGCAAGGCAGCCCGGGATTGCCGCCGACTCGCTACGCGCTCCCTCCCAACAGATCCGGCCTCCGCTCCCGCGTCCGACTCACCCGCTGCTCATGCCGCCACCGGGCCACCTCCCCGTGGTCCCCGCTCACCAGCACCTCCGGCACCGCCATCCCCATCCACTCCCGCGGGCGCGTGTAGTGCGGACAATCCAATAGACGCGGGGCCGATGCCCCGCCCACGCTCGCTCCCGCGCCGGCGGGTGATGCCGCGGGGGGGGGCAACGCCGGAGTGAAACTCTCCGCCACCGTCGATTCCTCGTCCCCCACCGCGCCCGGCAGCAGCCGGATCACCGCATCCATCAGCGCCAGCGCCGCGATCTCGCCCCCGCTCAGCACGTAGTCCCCGACGCTCACCTCCAGCGGCGCGAGTGCCGTCACCACCCGCTCGTCAATCCCCTCGTAGTGCCCCGCGATCAGGAGCAGCCGCGCGCGCCGCGAGAAGTCCTCCACGAGCGCCTGCGTCAGCGGCCTCCCCTGCGGCGTCAGCAGCACCCGCACCGCGCGAAGCCCGTCCATCGCCTCCACCGCCTGCACCGCGTCCCACACCGGCTGGCACATCATCAC
>CAYWOF010000244.1:0-5871 GCA_964459825.1 uncultured Phycisphaeraceae bacterium
CGACTCCTCGCCCGCGCGCTGGGCCGCGCGCGCCCCCTCCTCCAGCTCCCCGACCCGGCGCAGCGCCGCCAGGCAGCGCTTCTGGCTCTCCTGCGCGCCCTGCACGGCCTGGGCACGGTCCTTCTCGCTCTGGATCGCCTGGGCCCGGACACGCTCCAACTCCGCCGACCGTTCCGCGGCGAGCTTCTCGCCCGCCGCCGCGCGAGCCGCCGCGCCCGACGCCTGCTCCCACGCCGTCTGCGCCTCGGCCGCCTTGTCCGCCAGGGCCCGCTCCACGGCCTCCAGGCGCGAGGCCACCTCGGCCCGGCGCTCCTCCGCCCGGCGCACCTCCTCCGACCGGGCCGCCAGCGCCTCATCGCGCTTGACCAGCTCCGCCGCCATCGCGTCCACGGACTCGCGGTGGCGCGAGAGCGCCGCGGCCTGGGCCGCCAGGCGCTGCTCCCGCTCGTCGAGCGTCGCCCCCCGCGCCTGAATCTCCTGCTCCCGGCGCGCGACCTCGCCCTCCGACCTCGCCCGCGCCGCGTTGAACTCCTCCCACTTGGCCGCCAGCTCGCCCCGACCCTGCTCCATCTCCGCACCCAGGGCCCGGATCTGGCTCAGGCGCGTCTCGGCCGCCTCGCGCGCCTCCTTGGCCTCGGTCGCCAGCTGCGAGAGCTCGCCCTCACGCTGGGCCAGGCCCGCGGCCAGCTCGTCCAGCGTCTTGCGCTCGCGTTCATGCTCCGCGTGTGATTGCTTGAGCTGGGTCAGTTGACGCTCCGCCTCGGTGATCAGCCGGAGCAGGTCGTCGCCCACCAACTTGCCCAGGCCCTGGGAGGTGGGCCCCACGCCCGCGCTGGGCGCCCCCTGGCTGGCTTGTTCGGAGTTCATTCGCTCGCCCTTATCGGGCCTCCACTCCCTGGAATAGCCGTGCAATCCTCGTGGGCCTATCGGCGCTCCCGGGGGCGCGCTGAACGTCGGCACGCCACCCCGCCACGCGACCCCACCAGGGCGCCCTCTTCCACCGAAAAACTCCACAGAACCCCGGAGGCCCAAGCCCGGTATACTCCGATACAAGTCCAACCCAGGAGGTCCACTTATGCCCGGATGCTGCGGCTCGACGTCCCTGATCCCCGTTCTCTGCATCGCCGGCCTCGGCGCCCTCGGCGTCGGCGGCTACAACCTGGTCACCTCGGGGTGCCCCCTGGGCTCCTGCCACGGGGACAGCGCGAAGACCACGCTCGTCTCCACGCAGACCGACGAGGGCTCGTGCCCCATGTGCCCGGGACATGCCGAGCAGGGCGCGGCCACGCTGGCCAGCCAGACCACCGAGGACGAGACGTGCCACGGCGGCGTCTGCCCGGTGACCGGCGAGACCGGCGCGACCATCCTCGCGTCCGAGACCACCGAGGCCGCCGGTTGCTGCCCCGAGCAGAAGTCCGAGGAGGACTGCACCGGCGGCGGCTGCGGCGCCTGCCCCGATGGGTGCGAGGAAGGAAAGCAGGCCGAGCAGCCCGCGCAGGTCGCCACCAGCGGCGGTCGCTGAGCCCCTTCCCCGTCTGAGCCCGAACCATGACCAGCCGCGCGCCCCTTGGCGCGCGGCTTTGTCTTGGGGTAGAGTCCCGCCGTGCCCCGCATCACGATCGACTCCTCGCGTCTGCACCTGGAGATCGATCCCGCGCTCGGCGCCGGACTGGCGGACCTGTCCCTGCGGGCTGCCGACGGCTCGCTCCGTGCGCTCCTGCGTCGCACGCCCGACCACGTCCGCTGGTTCAACGACCTCGCGTGTTACACGCTCGCCCCTTGGTCCAACCGCATCCGCGATGGGGCGTTCACGATCGCCGGCCGCGCCCACCAACTGCGCCCGGACTGGCCCGATGGCACGGCGATCCATGGGCTGGTCAAGGACCGGCCCTGGCGCCTCCTCGACCGCGCCCCCTGGTCGGCCCGGCTGGAGTTCGACTCGATGGACCACGCCGACCTCGGCTACCCGTTCCCGATTCGGACCCGCGTGCGCTACGAGCTCGAGGATGAGGCGCTTCACGCCCGCATCGAGCTGACCTGCTCAGGACCGGAGCCGATGCCCGCGGGCGTCGGCTTTCACCCGTTCTTTCCCCTCCGGCTGGGCCCCGGGGGTGCGCCGGCCCGGATCTTCATCGCGAAGGCCTCGGCGGCCCGGCCCTCCGGCCTTCGCGGGCGCTACCGGTGTGAGCGGGTCATGCCCGTGGCGGGCCCATCCTTCGACGACATCTGCCAGCGCCTGGACACGGGCGCGGCGGCCGACGAACTCGATCTCGACGATGTCTTCCTCGGCTCCCTCGACGGCGCCCGCGTCGAGTGGCCGGGCTCGGAGGTCGCGCTCGAAGTGGCCGTCTCGCCCGAGCTGGGGCACACCGTCGTCTACACCCAGCCCGAGCGCCCCCGTGCCGAACGTGGGTACTTCTGTCTCGAGCCCGTGAGCATGGTCAACGACGGCTTCAACCTCGCCGATCGTGCCTGGCCGGACACCGGCGTCCGCGTGCTCGAGCCCGGCCAGTCCCTGCGCGCGGCCTGGTCCCTGCGCCTGGTCGCACCTACTCCAGCGACTTGAGCTTCAAGCTCCGCCAGCGCACCGCGCCCGAGCCGTCGGCCCACAGCCCGATCCACCCCTTGCCGGGATGGGCCTCCAGATAGTTCGCGGCGGCCACCCCGTTGACCTCGGTCCGGATCGTGTCGCCGACCGCGACGACGCGCAGCGCGTTCCACTCGCCGCTCTTGAACGCCCGACGCGCCGGCGGGTTCGACCGCAGGTCGTCGAGCCATTGCGCGTTGCCCTGCTCGCGCAGCCCACCCGCGGAGCCCGAAAGATCGACCGTGTACCCAGCGCCGGCTGTCTTGGACCCGGGCGCCGCATCGCCGCCGCGAACGATGACGCCCGCGCTGGCGTCCGCCTCCACCTTGAACTCGAGCATCAGGGCGAAGTCGCCGCGCTCCCGCTCGCTGACCAGCAGCGCCGGTCCGCCGCCCGCCGCGGGTCGCACCACGATCTCGCCGCTCTCCACCGCCCACGCCTCCCCGCCCTCGCGCCGCTGCCAGCCCTCGAGCGTCCGGCCGTCGAAGAGGTCCGACACGGCCGCCGCCCCCGCCGCACCACCCCGGCCGCCCGAGCGCCCGCACCCCGTCGCCACCAGCACGATGAGGCCCAGCCGCAGCCACGCGCGACCGTTCCGTCCGCCGCCGCGCCACGTGCCGACCTGTGATCGCCTCATGGCCCGATGGTACACGCGCCCCGACGGCGAACTCACCGGTAGACTTGCCCGTGCCCTCGCTCCTCCTGAAGACCGAGCCCTCGGAGTACGCCTTCGCCGATCTCGTTCGTGACGGGCACGCGCTCTGGGACGGAATCACCAACGCCGCGGCCCTCGGGCACCTCCGCACCGCCCGACGCGGGCAGAAGGTGCTGATCTACCACACCGGCGAGGAACGGGCCATCGTCGGCCTTGCCGAGGTCACCGCCGACCCGCGCGAGGACCCCAAGCACCCCGGCCGAAACTCGCGCGGCGAGATCGCCCGCCCCGTGATCGAGATCCGCCCGGTCAGGGCCGCCCGCGCGCCGGTGTCCCTCGCCCAGCTCAAGGCCGACTCACGCTTCAAGGACTTCGCCCTGCTCCGACAATCGCGTCTCAGCGTCGTCCCCGTGCCCGCCGACCTGCGCCCGATCCTGCGCAAGCTGGCAGGACTCTGAGCGTCACAGCTCGGGCAGCCAGGCGTAGTAGGCCACGGGCTTGGCCCCCCCCAGGGACGAGAGCCCCTCGAGACGAAGCTGGAGGAAGTTGATCTCCGCTCCCGCTCCGGACGGCGCGCCGCCGATACCCGTCTCCGTCGCGGCGTAGATCGTCCGGGGTTTCTCTCCCTCCACGTGGTATTTGACCAGCACCGCCCGCTCCAGCCCGGCGCGGCGCTTGGCCGCCTCGAACGCCTCACGCACGCCCCCTTCCGCGTCGGCCAAACCCACCTCCACCGCTCGGTGTCCGGTCACCACGCGTCCATCCGTCACCTCGTCCGCGGCGCGGGCGTCCAGGAGCGGTCGCCGTTCCTCCACCCGCGCCCGGAACTTCGCGTAGAACTCGTCCACGATCCCCTGGAGCAGCGCGTAGTGCTCCTCGCGCGCCGGCCCGAGCGGATCGCCCATGTCCTTGTTCGGGCCCGACTTGATCGCGCGGGACCGGATCCCGATCCGGCCCAGACCCTCGCTCACGTTGATCGTCGGGATGATCACGCCGATGCTCGCGGTCAGGCTCGTGGGCTCGGCCACGATCTCATCGCTCGCCAGCGCGATGTAGTAGCCGCCGCTGGCGGCGATCTCTCCCAGCGAGGCCACGATCGGCTTGCCGGTCTGCTCGCGGAAGCGCCGCAGCTCGCGGTACACCGTGTCGCTCGCCGAGACCGTCCCGCCCGGGGAGTTGATCCGCACCACGACCGCTTTCACCGAGCTGTCCTTCGCCGCCCGCTCCAGGCGCGCGACGACCTCGTCCACCGGGCTGGGCCCCCCGTTGATCCCAAGCAGCCCGGATGCCGGGTCCTCGGAGACCAAGCCGCGCACATCGATCATGAGCACCTTGGCCGCTCCCGCCCCCTCATCGCGCGCGACGACGGCCTCGCTGAGCTTCCGGTCTTCGAGACCGAACGTCACCGAGAACGTCATCGGGCCGCAGGCACCGAGGGCCATGCCAAGGGCCCCGGTCAGGAGTGTCACTCGCCCCATCCATGCCCATCGGCCTCGGCTCATGTCGCTCATTCTCCGAGCTTAGCGAAACCCCCACCGGCCCACGCGTCCCCACTACCGTACCGGGCTGTGCCCGTTGCACCCGTCCACATTCCCGTCCTTCTCGATCGGGTGCTCGCCCTCCTCGACCCCGCACCGGGGCAGACGTACGTCGACTGCACGGCGGGACTGGGCGGGCACGCGGCCGCCACGGCCCGGCGTCTGGGCCGGACGGGCACGGTCGTCCTGAACGACCTCGACCCGGCCAACCTCGCCCGTGCGGCCGACCGGGTCCGGGCCCAGACCGAGCCCGACACCCCCCGGATCGTCGCCCTACAAGGGAACTTCGCCGACCTGCCCCGGCGCCTGACCGAGGCCGGCCTGGCGGCGGACATGGTGCTGGCCGACCTCGGGTTCGCCTCCAGCCAGGTCGAGGACCCCCTGCGTGGACTCTCGTTCGGTCGCGATGGCCCCTTGGACATGCGGTTCGACCCATCGGGGCCCCTCACGGCCGCCGACCTCGTCGGCTCCATGGCGGAGGACGAACTTTCGGGCTTGATCCGCGACTTCGGCGAGGACCGGGAGCATCGCCGGATCGCCCGCCGGATCGTGGAGGAGCGGGCCCGCGAGCCCATCATCACCACCGGACGGCTGGCCGAGGTCGTTCGCGGGGCCCTCCGGCCCGCCCCCGGCGCCATCGACCCCGCCACACGCACCTTCCAGGCCCTCCGGATCGCCGTGAACGATGAGCTTGGAAGCCTCGATGCCCTGCTGGCGGCCATCGCCCGCGGCGCCGCGGACGTCCGGGCCGGGCGCCCGACCTGGCTCCGGGCGGGTGCGAGGATCGCCGTGATCGCCTTCCACTCGCTCGAGGACCGCCCGGTCAAGCAGGCGTTCGCCGACCTCGCCCGACGCGGACTCGCGGACACTTCGACCGCCAAGCCCCTGCAAGCCGATGAACAGGAGTCGGCGGCCAACCCGCGTTCGCGATCCGCGCGCCTGCGGGCCATCCGCCTACACTGACCGCCCGCCGCGGGCATGGATCGCCCGCGAGGCCGGCCCGCGAGGGACGGCCGCACACCCCGGTTCGTCTCGCAGGGATGCGCACCGTGACACGCGAACACAAGCTCGCCCTTATCGTCGGCTTCTCC
>CAYWOF010000245.1:0-2517 GCA_964459825.1 uncultured Phycisphaeraceae bacterium
ACTCCTCATTGCGCCGGGCTACGGACGCGGGTAGAAAGCGATACCGGAGTACCTCGACGGGCGTGAGATGGCGAGGCGATCTGGCGGCGAGCCACTCGCTCTATGGGCTCTACGGGCTCCTGGGGCATCTCGTACTCCTGCATCGCGCCGGGCCTCGTTTGCCGGAGCACAGTGATATCGAGTTACCTCAAAGCGCGAGACAGATCAAAGCCAGCGTGCCGACGTGAGTCGGTGATCTCGTCACTCTGCATCTACTGCTCAAGGGCCTTCGATCCGTTACGCGAACGGGTAATGCCTGATGGGCACAAGGGCATGGCGTTTCAACAATCTCCGGAATTTTGGACACAAGACCCCGCGAGCTTTGACCGTCCGAATAACCCGCGATCGGCACCCGCCGCGTGAACCGCCATCAGCCGCCGGCGCTCGCGGCCCTCCATGCCGCGGCCTCCGCGTCCCGGCCCTGCCTCTCGCAGAGAGCCGCCAGTTCCGAGGCGATCGCTCTCGTGGCGGGATGGTCGCGCCCCCAGGCCCGCTCCATCATCGCGTGGGCCTCGCGCCAGGCCGTCTCTGCCTCGGTGGTCCGGCCGGTCGCTCGCCAGTGCGCGGCGCAGGCTGCGAGCGCGCGCCCGGTGATCCGCTCCGGGCCGCGCCCGTTCCGGCTGATGGCGGCCGCCTCGGCGAACACTGCCTCCGCCTCGGCGACCTTGCCCCGTCGGGCGTACACGTCCGCGAGCGTGCTCATGGAGAGCACCGTCCAGCCGCCCTCCTTGTCACCCAGGGCGTGGATCCCCTCGAGCGCTTCCGCGAGGAGGCGCTCCGCCTCTTCCCAGCGGCCTTGCGCTGCGCGGACCTCCCCGAGGCCCAGGCGGGCGTTCAGCGCGCGGAGGCTGCGCTCGTCGCGTCGTGCCTCGGACTCGATGACCCGCAGGTACACCGCCTCGGCGCCCTCCAGGTCGCCGATCTGGCGGCGCGCCAGGGCGTGGCCCGCCAGCGCGCCCAGCGTGCGGGAGTCTTCGGGGCCGACCGTCTGGGCGAGGATCGCCGCGGCGCGTCCCGCGACGGGCTCGGCCTCGGCGAATCGCCCGCTCTTGTTGAGCGTCTGCGTCCGCAGGCCCATCGCGTGCCCGACGTTCGGATTGCTCTCGCCGAGGACCTCGATCAGTCCAT
Organism: uncultured Phycisphaeraceae bacterium; assembly: GCA_964459825.1. Lineage (GTDB taxonomy): Bacteria > Planctomycetota > Phycisphaerae > Phycisphaerales > UBA1924 > CAYWOF01. Next base: position 1,168 of record CAYWOF010000245.1, read on the forward strand.
CGACCGCCTCGCGCAGGAGGGGATCGGCGTCGTCGAACCGGCCCAGGTCGTTGTAGCACCCGCCCAGGTTGACCATCATGAGGAGCGTCTCGGGGTGGCGCGGGCCCTGCACGCGCCGCTTGGCGTCGAGGACCTGCGCGAAGATCTCCGCGGCCTCGGCGAGCCGCCCCTGCGCGGCCGCGACGATCCCGAGGTTGTTCAGGACCGTTAACGCCCTCGGGGAATCTTCCTCACCGTTGCGCCGGTCCATCTCGTGGACCTCGCGCCAGAGCGGCTCCGCACGGTCCACCCCCCCCGACTCGCGGTAGATCGCCGCGAGGTTGACTATGGTGAGTCGCAGTTCGGAATCCCCCGGGTGCAGCACCCGGCGCTCGATCTCGTAGACCTCGGCCATCAGTCGCTCGGCCTCGGCCAAGCGGCTCTGGTCGCCGTACACGCTGGCTAGCAGGGACTTGGCGGACAGGGTGTCGCGCGACTCGGGCCCGGACACACGCGAGAGCGTCGCGGCGAGGGGCTCGAGGATGGCCAACGCGTCGTCCCACCGGGACTCTGATCGCTCCAGTTCGGCCAGGTTCATGAGTGCGCCGAGCGTCGAGGGGTCCTCGTCGCCGCGCTCGCGTTCCCACAGGGAGACCGCGGTCTCCAGGTGAGCCCGCGCCGGCCCGTACTCGCCGAGGGAGCGGTACGTGTTCCCGAGCGTCTGCCGGACCGCCGCTTCGACTTCCGGGCGGTCGCCGAACTCGTCGTCGATCAACGCCGCGGCCCTGTCCAGCGCCTCGCGGATTGTGACATCTCGCCCCCGAGTGCTCGCCGGGTCCGCGGCCGAGAGCAGCCTGCTGTTGAGGAAGTCGAGGATGGCGTTCGACGTGTCCGCCTCCGTCCGGGCGCGCCTCCCGGCCGCCTCCGCATCCACCAGCCGGGTCGCGGCCAGCTGCTCGGCCTTCTCGGCGCGGTCGCGCTGGCCGATCGCGACGACCGTCTGGGCGGTGGTGGCCGCGATGCCGGCGATCAGCACGACGAAGACCGCGCCGACGCCACCCACCAGCACCCTGTTCCGCCGTGCGAACTTCCGGAGCTGGTAGAGCGTGGTGGCCGGGCGGGCCACGATGGGCTCGTCGCTCAGGTATCGACGCAGGTCCTCGGCCAGCGCCGCCGCGGACTGGTAGCGCCGGTCCGGGTCCTTCTCCATGGCCTTGCCGCAGATGGTCTCGAGGTCCCCCCGGAGCACGCGGCTGACCGTCGAGAGCGGGGCCGGGTCCTGCTCACTGATGATCCGCGCCGATTCGGGGATCGCGCGCGCGTTCACCTCGTACGGCAGGCGCCCCGACAGCAGCTCGTAGAGGATCACGC
>CAYWOF010000245.1:2527-5844 GCA_964459825.1 uncultured Phycisphaeraceae bacterium
CGCCCAGGGCGTAGACGTCCGAGCGCGTGTCGAGCCCGCCCGGCTCGCCCTCGGCCTGCTCCGGGCTCATGTAGTTCAGGGTGCCGACGAGCACGCCCGGCTCGGTCTGCACGGTCGTGCCGGCCTCCGGCTCGGCCAGGCGCGCGACGCCGAAGTCCAGGACCTTCGGCTGCCCCGCCGCGTTCACCAGGATGTTCGCGGGCTTCAGGTCGCGGTGGATCACGCCGTTGAGATGGGCGTGCTGCATCGCCTCGCAGACTCCCAGGAACAGCGCAACGCGTCCGCGGATGTCCAGGGCCCTGGCTGCGGCGGCCAGCGACCGGCCCTCGACAAACTCCATCGCGACGTACGGCTGAGGCCCCTGCCCCGACTCGGCGGTTCCCGCGTCGTGGATCTGCGCGATGCCCGGGTGGTTCAGGCGCGCCAGCATCTGGGCCTCGTGCTCGAACCTCCGCAGCGCCGTGGGCGAGGCCGCGCCCACACGGAGCACCTTGAGCGCCACCCGCCGGCGCGGGCGCTCCTGCTCGGCCAGATACACCACCCCCATCCCCCCGGTCCCCAGCACGGAACGGATCGTGTACGGCCCGATGCGCTCCGGGTGCCCCGCGGGCGTGCCGACGTCCCCCGTGACCCCCGCGGCCAGGCTCTGGGCGGCCGACTGCATCTCCCGCGTGTCCGGGGCGCCATCGTCGGTCTCCGAGTCGAGCAGGGACAGGACCTCGACGCGCAGGGCCCTGTCGGGCCCGCACGCCCCGTCCAGGTAGGACTCCCGCTCCGACGCGCTCAGGCCTCGCGCCCCGAGGAACACGCTCTTGACCCGTTCCGGTGTCACGATCCCTCCTTGCGCAGCTCACGGCGCAGCCAGGCCTTGGCGATGGCCCAGTCCTCATCCACGGCCCGCGCCGAGATGCCGATCGCCTCGGCGGTCTCGTCGATCGTCATCCCGGCGAAGACCCGCAGCTCGACGACGCGGGCCTCGCGCGGGTAGGTCGCCGCCAGGCGCGTCAGGGCCTCGTCGAGCTCCAGCAGGTCCACATCGGGCCGGGTCGAGAGCGCCACGGCGTCGCTGAGCGTGATGCGACGCCAGCCCCCGCCGCGCTTCTGCCGCTTGCGCCCGCGGGCGTGCTCGATCACGATCCGACGCATCAGCGTGGCGGCGACCCCCAGAAAGTGGGCCCGCCCCTTCCAATCGACGCGCGTCTGGTCCACCAGTTTCAGGTACGCCTCGTGCACGAGCGACGTGGGGCGGAGGGTGGCCCCGTGCGGCTCGCCGCGCAGCTTCTTTTCGGCCATGGCGCGCAGCTCGCCATAGACCAGCGGGAGCAGCTCGTCCGCGCTGTTCGGCTCGCGCCGAACCAGACGTTCGAGAATGACGGTGGCGTCCGTTCGCATGGGTCCGCGAGGCGTTCTAACTGCGCCCAGTGTACCAGCGCACGCACGCGTGTAGACCGTCGATTCCGTGTCTTCCGGCGTGGCCCTTGGCCGCAGATGGGATCGCGCCGAACGCCGCGACGCCCAGGAAACTCCATCAATCCGTGATTCGGCTGCGCCCCAGCCGTCCCGTTGACGCGCTGGATGATAGAACGCCACGGCCCCGTGCCGGGCCTGAAGCCGAGTCCTGCACGTCGGGCCAGAGCAACCGTCCGTCGGGAGATTCTCCATGCGATGTTGTCCCCGGCCCGAAATGCTCGGCGTGCTCCCCATGCTGCTGATGGCGACCCTCGCCCCGCCCGCGCACGCCCGGGGTGGAGGCACCGGCGGCGGGACCGTCTACTTCACGCTCGGCGGCGTGCCCTGCACCATGAACTCCGACGGCAGCGCCAAGGCGCCCCTGCCCGTGGGGGTTTCGGGTGAACCCAGCCACAGCCCGCACGCCGGGCTCCGCTGGTTCCTCCAGGTGCGCGACATCGTGGGCGAGCTCTACCCCGACGGCACGATGCGCCGTGAGCTCTTCGCCGTGCGGGGCGATGGGAACGAGGCGTTCACGTGCAGGCTGACCGACCAGGCGGACGTGCAGCTGTTCACGACCTCCAGCGGGTACACCCGCTGGTCACCGGGCGATGCGATGGTCTCGTGGGTCGCCGCCCGCTGGGTAGGCGGCGTGCTCACCGGCGCCGGCGTATACGCGGGCACGCTGGTGTTCGATGCGGGCGGCAACGTGGCCGGGCTGAGCGCCCAGCCCGCGATGCCCCTGATCCCCTGCGCGGTCGTGAACGACTCGGGGCTCCGCCCAAGCATCCGCTCCCACGACTGGTCGCCCGGCGGCACGCAGATGGTGCTCGGGGCAAGGCCCGCGGGCACGTACCAGTTGTTCATCGGGAGCGTGGCGACCGGCCAGTTCGTGCTCCTGCCCACATCGGTGCCCGCCACTTCGCCCGTGTGGTCGCCGGCGGGAACGAAGATCGCGTTCATGCACGCCGCGTACGGAGGCAGCATCTCGACGATCAGCCCCAATGGGAGCGGACAGACGTTGATCGCCAAGCCTTCGGGCAAGGTCGTCTTCATCCAGGACCCGTGCTGGTCGCCCACCGGCAGCCACCTGATCTACAACAGCGCCGGATCGGTCCTCAACGACACGCGCCAGGATGTCTACCGCGCCACCGCGACCGGGGGCAACAAGACCAACCTCACCGCCGAGCTGAACACCCGGTCCCTGAGCGGAACGCCGGCGCGGACGGTGGCCTGGCGCTGAACCCGTGGCACGCCCGCCGCCGGGCGCGCACCCATCCAGGCACGACTCCCGATCCCGAGGGTGTTCTCGGACGGCTGGTTGGCCCGGAGCGCCCCCGGGGGGACTCCCCTCCATCCGCGGAATTCTGCTGCGCTCCGGCCGTCCCGTTGACGCGCTTAGAGGTATAACGCACGGTCGCGGCGGTCGCGTCCCCCCCCGGCCGCCCGCCGCGGCGGACGACATGCCGTTCGGCCCTGGTTCGACAGGATCTCGGACAGCCTTAGCAAGGGAGAGTCCCATGACGCGGAGTAGTAGCTTCCTCACGGGTGCCATCACGATGCTGGCCCTCGCCTCGGGCGTCCACGCCCAGTGCGCGCTCTCGTTCGCTCCCAGCGCCAACTACCTCCCAGGGACCCGGCCGCAATCGATCGCCACGGGCGATTTCAACGGTGATGGCCGGCCCGACCTCGTCACGGCAAACTACAGCCCCTCGCCGGGCCACGTATCCATCCTGCTGGCCAACCCGGGCGCCACGTTCCAGCCCGCGGGCAGCTACGCCGCAGACCTTGGACCGCACGGTGTTCAGGTCGGCGACTTCAACGGCGACACCGAGGCCGACCTGGCCGTCGCCAACGACAGTGGCTCT
>CAYWOF010000246.1:0-609 GCA_964459825.1 uncultured Phycisphaeraceae bacterium
TAATTCGCTTCGATGCCGTGGCGCGTCTCGACGACGCGGATCTCTTTGAGGAAGCGTTCGTACAGCGCGTTGCGGTCTTCTTCGTGCGTGCGGTCGCAGTAGTAGATGCGGCAACCCAGCGCGCGGTGTTCGCGGATGCCGCACTGCGTCCCGCGCAGGTACGGCCAGCGCCCGGCGGCGGCCTGGGCGGCGGCGGCTTCGGCGCCGGCGCGGGCCATCTCGGCGGCCTCGAGCTTCGTGACAAAGAGCATGTGATCGGTGGCGGCGAAGTTGCAGCAGCGCCCGCTGGCGATGCACACGGGGCGCCGGGTGTCCACCGCGCGGGCGATCTCGGCGTAGATCGACTCGAGGTCCGCGGCGATGGCCGGGTCGCGCGCCGCCGCGAGCCAGGCCTTGACCAGGGTGGCGTCGTGGTCCGGCGTCACGGGCAAGGGTACGCGGAGGGGCTACGGATCGACGACTGCGCGGAGGATGCGGATCCGCTCCGGGGGGATCAGCTCCCCCTTGTCCATCCCGGGGCAGGTGCGCTTGGCGCGCTACCAGTCCCGTCGCGAGCGCACGAGCGCGGGCCAGAACGGCCAGGTGCGGCACTGGGCCGGCCGGTCCTCG
>CAYWOF010000246.1:619-5830 GCA_964459825.1 uncultured Phycisphaeraceae bacterium
GTCCTCGTACACGGCGCAGACGGCCTTGCCGGGGATCCTCGTGCGGTCGAGGAAGACGCAGTCCAGGCCGTGCGCGCCGCGGACCTCCTTGAGCGACCGCCCGCCGGACGTCCGGCGCGTGTACCGGCGCAGGAACTCCTCGTGCTCGACGCCGAGGCGCGCGCCCATGCGCCGGCCCTCCTCCTCGGTGAAGTAGACGACGCCCTCCGGGCCGGAGCAGCAGTTGCCGCACATGGTGCAGGAGAAGCGGAGGCCCGGAAGGCCCGTCGCCGGTTCCGGCTCATCGAACCACTCGCGCTGGGGGGCCGGCGTCGGCGTGGGGGCGCTCACGGGCGGGGCGCTCCCGTGTAGCGCAGGGCCACGAGCGTCTGGTCGTCGGCGATGGCGCGGGTGCGCGTGTGCTCGTAGAGCGCCGTGTGCACCGAGTCGATGACGCAGTCGGGCTGGCCGGTGCATCGGACCAGCGCGGCGTGGAGGCGGTCGGGCCCGAACATCTCGCGGGCCGCGCTCATGGCCTCGGTCACGCCGTCGGTGTACAGGATCACGGTGTCCGCGGGGCGCAGCGTCAGCTCGCAGCTGGCGATCTCGATGGGGTCGACGAGCCCCAGCGGCAGGGCCCCCGCGCCCATGAGGAACCGCACCTCGCCCTCCGGCCCGCGCTTGAGCAGGGGGGGGTTGTGCCCGGCCCGGGCGTAGGTGAGGCGTGCCGTGCGCGGGTCGTACACGGCGAAGAACGCCGTGACGAAGCTCCCCTCGAGCCCGGCCGCCAGCAGCCGCCCGTTGGCCCAGCGGAGGACCGCGCCGGGCGAGCGGTCGGGCCCCGTGTAGGCGTGCAGGATGGCGTGGAGCATCGCCATGACCGTCGCCGCCCCGGGCCCGTGCCCGGAGACGTCGGCGATCATCAGCCCCCACGTCCCGTCGTCGAAGGGGAGGAAGTCGAAGTAGTCGCCCCCCGCCTGCGCGCTGGGGAGGTAGCTCGTGGCGATCTCCAGCCCCGGGATCTCGGGCTTGCCCTGCGGCAGGAGCGAGGCCTGAACCCGCGCCACCTCGGCCAGCTGCTCGGTGAGGCGCGCGTTGAGGCTGGTGATCTCCTGGGCCAGGAGCAGGCGCGTGTTGTTCCCCGCGACGAGGTTGCCCACGAGCAGGGCCTGCTCGATGTCCGCGGGGGTGAAGGCGTCGGCCCCGCGCCGGAACTGGATGTTCCAGTAGATGGGCTCGCCCGCGTGGTAGAGGGGGATGACGAGGGCCGAGCGCATGTCGCGAAGCAGGCCGCCCACGACCGGGTCCTCGGGCACGCTCAGGTCCGGGACATACACGGGCCCGCGCCCGGCGATCCAGCGCCCGAGGATGCCGCCCGAGGACACGGGGATCGCCTCGCGATGGCGCCAGGGCTCCATGGGGGCCAGCTCCTGACGCCCGGCGAGGATCTCCGACACGCGGATGTCGCGGGTGATGCGGTACTGCCCCTCCGGCAGGTCGCGCGTCGAGAGCGAGAGGGTGTGGTCGATCGGGCGGAGCGGCCAGTACCACCGGGCGAACGCGCCGAGGGCCTCGAGGGGCGTGGTGGCGGTGGAGAGCGCGCGGCACATCGCCAGGAGCTGGCGGATCCGGGAATCGGCGCTCAGGTCGATCTCGGGCACGGGGAAGGGTACGCCGAGGGCCGGTCGGGGCGTGCGTTGCTCCTCGCAGGTGGGACGTGGATCGAAGCCTCACGAGCGAACCACAGAGGCGCAGAGAAGAACACAGAGGCCCGATGAGGATTCCGGATTGCTCTTCTGATCTCGGTGTCCTCTGTGCCTCTGTGGTTCATCCTTCCCACGGCACACCGACTGCGGGATCGTGTCGGGCCTGTTCCGCTCGAGCCTAGTTCCACAGCACGAACACTCACGCGCCGCAGGCGCGCTGCGTGGCGTTCGCGGCTGCGGCCGCGTCGGCGAGCATCTTCCCGGACTCGGCCCTCACCGCCTCGCGCCGGGCGGGCTCGGCCAGGAGCGTCAGGTTGACGCGGACGTTCCACTCCGCCGCCCGCGCCCCCGCGTCGGCCAGCAGGGCCGCGATCGCCAGGTCGCTGGCCAGGTGCCGGTTGGTCATGGGGCAGAGTTGCTCGCACAGGCGGGCCAGGCTGACGCAGGTGGCGATGGCCGCCATGGGCACCTGGACGGCGCGTTCCGCGGCGGCGGGGAGTTCGCGGGCCCGGCGCGGGTCGGGATCGGGCAGCTTGAGCAGCGCGTTGACCGCCGCGTACGCCTCGGCATCCTCCTCGGCCAGCTCGAGCAGGACCGCGCGCGCGGTGGTCAGGGCCCGGGCGGCGTGCTCGAGCGCCGGCTGGTGCTCCGCGAGGCTCTTCTTGCCCAGGGAGTAGCTCACGACCATGTGGGCCAGGGCCGCGCCGAGGGCGCCCGTGGCGCAGGCCACCGCCCCTCCCCCGGGGGCCGGTGTCCTGGCCGCGATGGAGTCGAGGAGGGCGGCGAAGGGCTGGGAGCCAAGGGCGGTCATCGCCGGGAGGGTAGGACAGGGGTGGCAGTCCCCAGCCAGCCGTATGCCACGTCGGCACTGGCCCCGCTGATACATTGCCGCAATGCGGTCGCACGTGCTCCTCGTGTCGATAGCCCTCGGAGTCGCGCTGGGCGGCTGCGTCAGTTCCCGTGTCGGCTCCGAACTCCCCCGACAGGGCGACGAGATCGTCGTCTGCGGGCGGCTCTTCCACACCGGGGCACCGGTCGTGCTCTGGACCGATCCCGGCGGGTACGACGCGTACCGGACCGAGCGGCGGTTCGCGCCGATCGAGCAGGCCGCATTCGGATGGACCGATGAGGCCGGGAAGCGCCCCCCCTCCGGGCCGGAGAGCCCGAACCGGTACGACCGGCGCGACCCCCAAGGGGGCGTGACGGGCGGACCGGCGCTCACGCCCGAGGAGGTCGAGCGCATCCGGGGAGGCGGATGGGACCTGCCCCTGCTCCAGCGGGTCGTGGACCAGTTCGTGATCCACTACGATGTGGCCGGGACCAGCCGCCAGTGCTTCCGCATCCTGCACGATGTGCGCGGGCTCTCGGTGCACTTCATGATCGACCTGGACGGGACGATCTTCCAGACGCTGGATGTGAAGGAGAGGGCGTGGCACGCGACGACCAGCAACCACCGGTCGGTCGGGGTCGAGATCGCCAACATCGGGGCGTACCCCCCCACTCCGCCCGCGGCCGCGGAGGTGCTCGATCGGTGGTACGCGAGGGGCGAGGATGGACGAACGCGCGTGACGCTTCCCGGGTGGATGGATGACGGGGGCATCCGCACGCCGGGGTTCATCGCGCGCCCTGCGCGGGACGAGCCGGTCACCGGCGTGATCCAGGGCCAGGAGCTGGTGCAGTACGACCTGACCGATGCCCAGTACGAGTCGCTCACGCGCCTGACGGCGACGCTGTGCACCGTGCTGCCGCGGATCCGGTGCGATTACCCGAGGGACTCATCGGGAGCGCTCGTCCGCACGAAGCTACCCGACGACCGGCTCGCGGTGTACTCGGGCCTGCTCGGGCACTACCACGTGCAGACCAACAAGGTCGATCCCGGCCCGGCGTTCGACTGGGATCGGGTGGTTGCTGGCGCCCGGAAGCGGCTTCACCACAGAGGCACAGAGAGCACGGAGAGAGCAAGAGCCGCAGATCGACGCTGATGATCGCAGATTCGAGCGCGAGACAAGAAGAGCCACGGATTGACACGGATGAGCACGGATCCAAAGCGCGCTATCCGCTTCAGATCTGTGTTAATCCTTGCAATCCGTGGCTGTTGTTCGTTCTGATCTGCGGCAATCCGCGTTCGACTGGGATCGGGTGGTTGCTGGTGCCCTGAAGCGGATTCACCACAGAGGCACAGAGAGCACGGAGAACGCAAGAGCCGCCGATCGACGCTGATGAACGCGGATTCGATCGCGAAACAGAAAAAGCCACGGATCGACACGAATGGGCACGGATCAGAGAGGCAAACTGAAATAGTCCGTTTCAGATCCGTGTCAATCCGCTCAATCCGTGGCTGCTCCTCATTCTGATCTGCGGCATCCGCGTTCATCCGCGGCTCGCATCACGTCATCAGCGCCGCCTGGGCCGCGGCCAGGCGCGCGATCGGCACCCGGAAGGGCGAGCAGCTGACGTAGTCGAGCCCCGCCTTGTGGCAGAAGTGGACCGACTCGGGGTCGCCCCCGTGCTCCCCGCAGATGCCGATCTTGAGGTCCTTCCGCGTGGCCCGCCCCTTGGTCACGCCCATCTGCACGAGCTGACCGACGCCCGACTGGTCGAGCGACTGGAAGGGGTCCCGGGCGAGGATGTCGCGCTGCAGATAGTCGGGCAGGAACGAGTTGATGTCGTCGCGGCTGTAGCCGAAGGTCATCTGCGTCAGGTCGTTGGTGCCGTAGCTGAAGAAGTCGGCCTCGTGGGCGATCTCGTCGGCCGTCAGGGCCGCGCGCGGCACCTCGATCATCGTGCCGATCTTCACCTCGAGCCGGTTCTTGAACCCCATCTCCTCCTTGACCTGGCGGATGACCTCCTCGGTCTGGGCGCGCAGCAGGGCCAGCTCCTTGCGCGTCCCCACCAGCGGGTGCATGATCTCGGGGATCGCGCGCACGCCGGAGCGCAGGCACTCGATCGCCGCCTCGATGATCGCGCGCACCTGCATGTCGAGGATCTCGGGGTAGGTCACGCACAGGCGGCAGCCGCGGTGCCCGAGCATCGGGTTGGCCTCGTGCAGCTGGCTCACCCGGTGCTTGACCTTGGCCGCCGAGACGCCGAGCGACGCGGCGATCTCCTTCTGGTTCGCGTCGTCGTGCGGGAGGAACTCGTGGAGCGGCGGGTCGAGCAGGCGGATGGTCACGGGCAGGCCGTTCATGGCCCGGAAGATGCCCACGAAGTCGTCGCGCTGGTAGGGCAGGAGCTTGGCCAGGGCCTTCTCGCGGGCCTCCTTCGTCTCGGCCAGGATCATCTCGCGCATGGCCTTGATGCGGTCGCCCTCGAAGAACATGTGCTCGGTGCGGGTCAGGCCGATCCCCTCGGCGCCGAACTCGCGGGCGCGCTTGGCGTCGGCCGGCGTGTCGGCGTTGGTGCGGATGCCCAGGGTGCGGTACTTGTCGGCCCAGCGCATGACCTTGGCGAAGTCGCCCGACAGCGTGGGCTCCACCGTCGGCACCGCCCCGGCGATGACCTCGCCCGTCGAGCCGTCGATGGAGAA
>CAYWOF010000247.1:0-5811 GCA_964459825.1 uncultured Phycisphaeraceae bacterium
CGTGGCGGACGCGCCCGAGGAGGTAGTGGGCCGTGGCGTGGTCCGGGACGAGCGACAGGACGCCCGCGAGCAACCCGGCGGCGGCCTCGGGATCGGTCGGGAGCGTCGCGCGAGCCGAGGCGAGCCCCTCCTCGACCGCCCGGCGGTCGTCGGCGTCGAGCGATGTCAGGTCGGGAGCGCCCAGGGGCGCGAGGTCGCGCTCGTTGGCCGGCGGCGTGCAGACGATGACCGGCACGGCGCGAGCGCGGCAGCGATCGACCATCGCGCCCACGAACGCCTCCAGGTTGCGCGCGGCGGCGGCGCGCGCGGGGTCGGCCGGGCCGATGTGAGACCGCCCCACCATCGCCTCCATGAGGGTCATCGGCGCATGCCGGCCCGGGCCGAGGACGCGCCGGTCGATGAACTGGGCGATGGCGAGCGAGCGCGTGGCGCGGATGAGCCGGATCATCGTCGGCGAGCGCCCGGCGCTGTGGAGCGACGCCACCCCGTAGGCCCCGTAGAACTCGTTGTTCCCCACGTAGACGATCACGAGGTCCGGGGCGTAGCGGAGCGCCTCGGTCAGGATGCCCAGCACAGGGAACGACGCGATCGCCGTCGCGCCGACGTTGATGACCTCGACGGTGGTGCCCGGGCGCAGGTCGGAGAGCATCGCGCCCAGGAACGAGCCCCAGGAGAGGGGGCGCGGGTAGGGATTACCCTTGGCGGCCGACTCGCCGACGATCATGACCCGGAAGGTGCCCGCGGGCCTGGGCATGGCGAACGCCGAGCGGTCGAGCGACCCGGCGAGCGAGCGGCTGGCAAAGAAGTACGAGGTCGGCCCCGCGTGGTCGGTGAAGACCAGCGTCGATCCGTCCGGGAGCGTGCCGACGGGTCGGAACGTCCGCCCGTAGCCGCCGTACCCCGCGATGCGCAGGGCGCCCTCGAGCAGTCCGAGCACGAGGAGCGGCGCGAGGATCGCCAGGGCGAGCAGGAACAGCCGACGCTGCGGGCGCGACAGGCGCCCGCGCGCCTTCGCCTCAGAGGCCGGACCCGGCGCCGAGCCGGGGCCGCTCGTGGGGGTATCGGCGGCCATCTACAAGCCTAGCGCGCCGGCCCCCCGCCCCGTTCCCTACTGGCACCCCGGTTGCCCGGTGCAGATCTCCGGCCCGCCGTAGTCCCGCCCGAAGGTGCCACCGCGCGTCCAGCGGAAACGTCCGATCACCTGCTCGCTCGGTTCGCCGCTGTACGTGGGGGGCTCCCAGGGCGCGGGGGTGTATGTGTACGTTGTGGGGTCCGGACTGGAGGGGATGTTCGGCCCCCAACCCGGATTGGCATCCGCGGCGGCGCGCACGGACACGCTGCCATCGCAGAACAGAAGCGGCAGCCGGGCCTCATCGTGCGTGCAGTAGCCCGTGCGCGGGCCGAAGTGCCTCGCGCCGCCATCGTGCAACTGGACCTTGTGCGCTGGGAACGCCGTGTCCGCGATCGGGCGCCCTCCCAGCGTGCCGTTGGGGACGATGTAGGAGGTATGGGTGCCGGCCTGCGCCAGGCGCATGCCGACGGACGAGCCATCGAAGAACGCCGGCGGCAACTGGAAGCTCGCGCTGTAGGGCCAGCGCTTGGTCGCGTTGGTTCCCCCAGCCGGCGACGGCTGGTAGATCCCGGCGTCGAACCCCGCGGGATCCCGGGCCCACAGGAGTCGATACGAATCCTCGCTCGAAACCGCGTCCAGGTCCGGCAGGCGGCGGTTCTCGTACTCCGCCAGCACGAGGTGGGAATAGAAGATGTCGGACAGCCACGCCGGGATGGGCAGGATGTCCTCTCGGCCCGCGCGCGTGCGCAGGATGTGCACCGCCTGGTTCGCGTGGGCCTGCAGGTCGGTCGATGCGTTGTTCAGGTCGGGGTATGGGCTGTACGCGATCCCCTTCTTCCAGCTGAACCCCCAGTAGACATCCGCGTTGTCCACCCCGTACGCCGCCGTCACCACGCCGAACCGGCGCAGCTTGGCCATGTCGTCGCCGAGGCGACCGAGGCGTCGGGTGCGCTCAAGCGCGGGGAGGAGCACCGCCGCGATCAGCACACCGATCAGCAGGGCCGCGACGAGTTCGACGAGGGCAAAGGCGCGCCCGCCGCGGCCGAGGCGCTGCGCCGGCCCCTGGGTGGCTGGTTGAGGCATGGGCACCTCCGGGGCGCTCCGATTCGCGGGGGCGGGCGGCGCGGTTGCCAGCTAGGTGGTTTCAATCCGTGCGAACGAAAACCCCACGCGTATGTGGCCTGCGCCCCTCCGAAGCCCGACACCGGTCGACCTCGCGCGCCCCGATTCCCTACCGGCACCCCGGCTGGCCGGTGCAGACCTCGGGCCCTCCAAAGTCGCGTCCGAGGAGGCCCCCGCGCGTCCAGCGGAAGCGCCCGATCACGGTCTCGGTCGGCAGCCCGCTGTAGGTGGGAGGCTCCCACGGCGCCGGGCCGTACAGGAAGGCGGTGGGGCTCGCGCTGGTGGGCATGTTGGGCTGCCAGCCGGGGTTGGCGTCGGCCGCGCCGTGCACCCGCACCGATCCATCGGCGAACAGCAGCGGCGACCGGGCCTCGTCGTGCGTGCAGTAGCCGGAGCGCGGCCCGTAGTGTCGTGCCCCGGCATCGTGCAGGAGCACCTTCTGAGCTGGGAACGCGGTGGACGAGACGGCCTGGCCCTGGAGACTCGCCGTGCCCGGGATCAGAAACTGGTTGTGGACGCTTCCCTGCGTGAGCCTGGCGCCCACCGCCGAACCGTCGTAGAACGCGGCCGGCATCTGCCAGCTGGCGCCGTAGGGCCAGCGCTTGCTCGTGGGAGTCCCGCATCCGGGATTGGGAACGTACAGGCACTGGTCGAAGCCGTGCGGATCGCGTGCCCAGAGGAGCCGGTGCTTGTCCTCGCTCGAGATGGCGTCGAGATCGGGCAGGGGTCGGTCCTCGTACTCGGCCAGCACCAGGTGCACGTAGAACACGTGCGGGATCCAGGCGTTTATCACCGGCATGTCCAGGCGCCCGGCCCGCGTGCGCAGGATGAACACCGCCTGATTGGCCGCCGCCTGGAGGTCGCTCGGGGCGTTGTTGAGTTCGGGAAACGGGCAGTAGGCGATCCCCTTCTTCCAGCTGAACGCCCAGTACTGGTCCGCGTTGTCGGCGCCGTAGGCCCCCGTCGCCACGCCGTAGCGCCGGAGCTTGGCCATGTCGTCGCCCAGGCGGCCCAGGTGGCGCGAGCGCTCGAGCGTGGGGACCAACACCGCCGAGACGAGGAGAACGATGACGATGATGGCCAGAGCTTCGACGCGGGCGAAGCCGCGGCACACCGCCCCGCCGGTCGGCTCAGTTCGGATGCGCATGCCCGGGCCTCCCCATGCTCGAGTGCCTGACCGCCCTCGACGCCCGCCACCGTCCTGGACGCACGGGATCGTGTTCTGTTCCCCGTTGGGCCCCCATCGGCTGCCTTTTTCTCGCGGCCTTCCGATCCGCGGGCAACCCTTGGTTCCCGGGCCGCGAAGTGGTAGATTACCAGCGGGTAGCGCTTCCACCAAGCCCTTCTCGCGCTGCCCGGTCCGCACGCACCCAGGAGCGGAACCATGGTCGGCGCCCACCGTCCCCACCCCGTCCGGTCCACCGGCCGGTTTGGCCGTTCGCCCGGTCGAATCGGCTCGCTATCGATCGCCATTCTGGCGCCGGGCGCTCTGGCCCTCGCCGCGGGCACCACCCTCGCCCGCGACGTCACCTACCGCACGGTGGTCCTCACGGGCCAGCCCGCCCCGGGGCTGGCCGGCGTGACCTTCGCGGCCGTCACCGACCCCCGCATCAACGCCTCCGGACAGGTCGCCTTCTGGGCGGCCCTGGCCGGGACGGGCGTCACGACCTCCAACGACGGCTCAATCTGGAGCGATCGGTCGGGATCCCTGGCGCTGATCCTGCGTGAGGAGGACCAGATCCCGACCGGTGCGCCGCGGTTCTACGGGGCGTTCCCCTGGCCGGCCTTCAACGATGCCGGCGAGCTCGCCCTGACCGCTTCCTTCTACGACGCCAACCCCCCCCCCGACCCGACGACCCTGGGCATCTTCCGCGAGGACTCGATCGGGTTCTTCCTGGTCGAGGCGATCGAGGGATCGGCCGCGCCGGGCCTGGGCTCGACCCCGTTCAGCAACCTGCCACCGGTGGAGTTCAACGGAGCCGGGCACATCGCCTTCAACGCGAACCGCGGCGTCGGGGTCTGGGCGAACACCGGGATGGGCCTGTCGCTCATGGCCAAGAGCGGCGACGCCCTTCCGGGCCTGCAGCCCAACTTTCTGGGCCACCTCAACGAGCCGCTCGTCAACCCCACCGGCACCATCGCGTTCACGGGCACCCTGTTCGACAATCCAGCCCTCTCCGGCCAGCCGGACGGGGCCGGGCTGGTCTCCACGCACCCGCTGGGGCCGCAGGGCGTGACCCAGACGGGCGCTCCCGCGCCAGGCACCCCCGGCACCTTCACGGTGTTCGGCCCGCCGCGACTCAACGATGAGAGCAACATCGCCATCTGGGGCGCGATCGTCGGCCCGGGCGTCACGGGCGTCAACGATGCGGGGATCTGGGTCAATCCGGCGGTCGGCCAGCCCGGGCCGCGCCTGCGCGAGGGCGACCCGGCGGTCGGCGTCCCGGGCTCGGTGTTTTTCACGAGCTTCTCACCGCACGTGGCGTTCAACGATGCGCGCCACCTGGCGGTGCGCGCGGTGGTCTACGGCGACAACGTCACGACGGGCTCGAACTCCGGCATCTGGCTGGCGCGCCACAACGGCTCGACGTTCCTCGTCGCCCGCGAGGGGGACCAGGTCCCGCGTCTGCCGGCGGGTGTGCTCTACTCGGGCTTCGACGACCCGCACCTGAACGTGGGAACCCAGCTCGTGTTCCTGGCGCGCTTGCGCGGGACGGGCGTCACGACGGCCAACAACGTCGCCCTGGTGGCGACCGACCGGCCGGCCCCATCCGCCAGCGGCCCTCCCGGCCGCCTCTATCCCGTGCTGCGCACCGGCGACACCCTGGAGGTCGCGCCGGGCGACCACCGCATCATCGAGCAGATCCTCTTCGAGGACCGCGGCCCATCCTCCGGCCGCTCGGGCCTGAACGCCGATGGCCGGCTGATCGTGAAGCTGGTCTTCAAGGACCCCCAGCCGCCGCCCGCCCTGGCGCGCATCTCCGAGGCGATCGTGGTGGTGGACGTCGGCTGCCTGCCCGACGTCAACGGCGATGGCCAGCTCAACGTCAACGACTACATCGCGTTCCAGACCGCCTTCGCCCTGGGCGACCTGCGCCGGGCGGACTTCAGCGGCGATGGCACGCTGAACGTGACCGACTACATCGCGTTTCAGACCGCGTTCGCCCTGGGTTGCCCCTGAGGAAACTGTCGGGATGGCCGCGAGTCGGGGCGTTGGAGGGAGGACAAACCCGATTCCGCGAACCGCGGTTAGACCGCTGGTCTTCGGCATCGTCCCGGCCCACGACCGGCGAGTTGCCCCGCAACCGCCCCGACCGCACCGCGTATGGTCCTCCGTCACCCCCGTTCCCAGGTCCCCCAACTCGTGTGAGGGTTCGTTATGGGTCCTTCGCTCGCCCGTCTGGCCGGCGCGACTTCTCTGGCCCTGACCACGGCCGCGCTCGGGCAGGCTCGTTTCGACTTTGCCGTCCTTTCAGCGCAGAGCTCGATCGCCACCGGAACCAGCGCGGGGGCGAACTTCGAGGGGCACCTGATCGGGAACTACGACCCCACGACCAACCCCACCGGCACGCAGACGCGTCCGGGGCTCTTCGGCGGCTCGGGGAACCAGCCCATCC
>CAYWOF010000248.1:0-5794 GCA_964459825.1 uncultured Phycisphaeraceae bacterium
ACCGGCTGGGCGCTGATGAGGCCCAGGTCGGCCTCGGTCAGCCGCAGCGAGGCCCGCGCGGGGAGCTCGTAGACGCGCACCAGGTCGGGCAGGGCGGTGCGGATGTAGGTCCCGGTGATCGTAACCGTGGTGGCGGTGAGGCCGGGGTTGAAGATCGTCAGCTCGGGCGTGATGCCCGTGCCGCTGGTGAGGCTGGTGATGACGCCGCGGGTGCTCCCGCCGTCGGGGTCGCCCAGGACGGCGAAGCCCGCCCCGTCGGCGGTGTCGTAGTGGCTGAGGGCCGCGATGACCCCCAGGTGGCTGTCGGTGGGGACCACCGGCGCCGAGGTGACGGTGGCGCCGAAGATGCCGGCGGGGATCTGCGTGGAGTCGTTGATGTCCCAACCGCCGCGCCGGCGCGCCGCGACCTGCTTGCTCAGCACCACCGGGCCCTGCTCGGTGAAGACCGTCAGCGTGACGGTGACGGCGTTGTCGTTGGGGTTGTAGAACACCAGGAAGTCGTTCACGCTGCCGGGGTTCCGCTCCACGCGGGCGAAGACCCAACTGCTGGAGGTGCGGTCGGTGAACGACTCGCCGATCGAGAAGCCAAAGTCGTAGTGCGAGAGGGTGGCGCCGATGATGCCCGAGGAGGTGATGACGATCGAGTAGGCCTTGCCCTTCACCACGCCGGGGGCCGTCCCGTCGGGGCCCTTGCTGATGGCCAGGCCGCCGCGGGCCCCCGCGCCCAGGGTGCGGCCGCCGGGGGTGAGGTCGATCGAGGGGATGCTCTCGTCGGCGTACTGGAGCGTGATGTTGTACGTGACCTGGAAGCTGTTGGGGTTGGCGACGCTCACGAACTCGCGGATGCGGTTGCTGGAGAAGCCCTCGGGGAAGAAGTAGGTGTGGACCTCGGGCTCGGCGTCGACGTTGACCTTGTAGGAGCCGGTGCCGTTGCCCAGGCCGTCGACCTCGATGTAGTAGAACTCGTTGGGCGCACCGCTGGTGAACTCGATGTAGGCGTTGGCCCCGGGGATGCCCTCGGCGTTGGTGCCCATCAGAGCCTGGTTGGGACCGAAGATCCGCACGGCCACGTCCAGCAGCGAGCCCGAGGGCGTCACGACCGAGACGAACACCCGGCCGTTGCGCAGGGCCGCGAAGCGGAAGAGGTCCGTGTCGCCGCCGAACTCGATGAGCCCCGAGGCCGACCCGTCCCCGGTCAGAGCCCGGAGCAGGATGGGCGTGGCGAGGTTGAACTCGCCGGCGTCGGCGTGGTCGTCGTTGGTGGGGTTGGGCGGCACCGTCGGGACCTGGCCGTCCACCGCCACGGTGTAGTCGCCCGTGAAGGCCGTCCCCGCGGGGTCGGCGTCCATGAGCAGGTAGTAGGTCTCGTCCTTGGCGCCGGCGGTGATGGTGAAGACGATGGTGCCGTTCCGCAGGCCGTCCTCGTCCCCGGCCCCGCCGTCAACGACGACCTGGGTCGCCGGCTCGGCCGGGGAGGTGTAGAAGCCAAGCCGCGGGTTGAAGTCGCTCCCGGCGGTCTCCAGGCTTACGCGGTGGGCCCCGGCGGCCAGGGTCCGGAAGTAGAACAGGTCCGTGTCGCGGGAGACGCCCAGCGTGCCCAGCGCCAGGCCGTCGCCGTTGCTGGTGGCCAGGGGGATCTGGGTCGCGAGGTTGAACTCGGTCTGGTTGGCGTGGTCGTCCTGCGTGCCGGTGCTCACCGCCAGGGCCCAATCGCCCGTGTCGGTGGTGTTCACGCCGCCGCTCACGCCCGCGACCAGCACGTAGTAGGTCTGCCCGCGCAGGCCGAAGAAGCGGAAGCCCGTGGACGAGAGCGCCACGTCCCCGCCCTCCTTGGTCGTCAGGCCGGTGTCGAGGTCGGTCACCGGGTTGAACGAGGCGTCGAAGATCCGCAGGCGCGGCCGGAGGGTGCTCCCGTTGGCGCTGAAGACGGACACGTTGACCTCGCCGCCCGCCGGCGCCACGAACTTCAGGAGGTCGCTGTCGCCCACGACCTCGATGATCCCGTCCTCGGCGCCCTCGCCGATCTGCGGGTCCACGACGATGTTGGTCGCGAAGGCGAACTCGTTCTCGTCGGGGTGGTCGTCCGTGGGCGTGACGCGGAGGGTGACCGTGTAGTCGCCGCCCTGGGCGTTGGGGTTGGCGGCGCTCACGACGATGTAGTAGTAGTTGTACACCGCGCCGCTGGGCAGGTAGGTCCGGTCGGGGCTCGTGAGCGGGAAGGTGACGCTGGAGTCGAGCGTGCCGCTGTTGGCGTCGTCGTTGAAGGCGACCTGCAGGTGGATGGGGTGGGCGGGCGGGAGCGTCGGGCTGCCCGTGGGGTTGAACGCGTCGACGCTCACCTCGTACACGCGCACGAAGGAGTCGAGGTTGCTCCCGGGGGCCGCGTTCACCGTCACGGTGGCGACGTCGAAGTCGGGCACCAGGAACTTGAACACGTCGGTGTCGCCCGCGTGGTTGATCGAGCCCGCGGCGGTGGCGCGGCCCTGGAAGTCCAGGATGTGCAGGAGGGAGGCGTCGTAGAAGAGCGGGTGGTCGGCGTGGTCGTCCACGAAGGGGACGCCGGAGAGGTCGATGCGGTAGGCGCCCTCCGTGCCGCCGCCGGAGTTCACGACCACGAAGAAGCGCTCCCCCTTGGCCGCGGGGAAGTTGAGGGTCAGGTTGCCCTGGAGGTCCGCCGAGCCGTCGGCGACGATCTGGAGGGCCGTCCCCTCGAAGACCGTCACCTCGCCCAGGACCGTGGAGCCGAAGGCGCGCGTGAAGCGGAGGGTCACAACGCCCTCGCCGGGGGAGATGAACCCGAACCCGTCGAAGTCCGCCGGGTTGGCCAGGGTGTGGTCGATGATCCCCGTGGCCGAGCCGGTGCCGGTGACCTGGTCGATCGGGATCATGGTCTCGGGGCCGGGCGTGCCGATGGTGTCGCCGAGGTCCACGTGGTCGTCGTCGAAGTTAAGCTCTGGCTGCGAGTTGACCAGCAGCTCGTAGGAGCCGGCCGCCCGGCGCCACTCGATCGTGGAGGGGTCGCCGCTCTCCCAGGCGGCGCGCTGGCCGCTCTCGACCTGGATGAAGTAGACCTCGCCCGCGACGACGGGGAAGACCACGCGGGGGTCGCGCCCGAAGAACGCGCGGGTCTGGTTCCCCACGTGCGTGACGTCGTACTCCCCGCGCACCGCCGGGTTGTCGTTGTTCTCGATGATGAGCTCGAAGTCGTTGTCGAAGATCTTGATCGCCGCGTCGAGGCTGCTGTTGTACGTCTTGGTCTTGCCCGGCACGAAGACGTCCGGGAAGGGGATCGTGGAGACGTCGTCCCAGTACTCGCCGTACTCGTCGGCGAGCTGGGTGGTGGTGATCCGCACCTCGGTGTAGCCGGTCGCGTGGGCGCGGAAGTAGTAGAGATCGGTGTCGCCGATCCAGTTGAGCTGGGAGAGGTCGCCGAACTGGTAGACCTGCCAGCACGTCGGCGTCACCTCGTAGGTGCGCTGGTAGTAGCCCTGATACTGGCCCGCGGTGGCGTTGTAGTTGCGCCCGTCGGCGTTGATCGTCAGGTCGGTGATGGGGATCTCGTAGGCCCGCGACCACTGACCCTCGGCCGGGGGATCGCTGGTGTTGGAAATGACGCCGGCGTAGTCGGGCGTCAGGCCATCGGCCCGCACCGACACGGTGTAGCGCCCGTTCCCGCCCAGGGAGGAGAGCTCGATGAAGTAGGTCTCGCCGCCCCAGACCTCGATCCCCTCGATGGCGCCGAGGTTGGCGTTCGAGGCCGACGTCGAGGGGTCCACCATGCCGGCGGGGTCGGGGAAGGGCGTGATGCGGTCGTTGGTGTAGATCTGGTTGAAGTTGGAGTCGTAGACGCGGATGAACATCTGCCCGAACGAGTCGGTGGTCGGGCTCACGACGATCTGCAGGCGGCTGGCGGCGCGGTCGTTGCGGTCCCACTGGCCGGTGAGCTCGTCGTTCATGTTCGCCATGGCGTAGACGGTGTCGGTGGCCCCCTGGCCCAGGCCCGACCAGGCGCCGTCGTCGGGGTTGAAGATGGCCACGCGTTCGACGGTGATGCCGTCGGCCTGGCGGAAGTCGCCGCCGGCGTAGAGCATCGGCAGGCCGGCCCGCGGGGCGCACTCGAGGTCGACGAACTGGTGCACGACGCGCACCGGCCCGTCCATCCCCAGCCCCAGGGCGTTCCACGCCGCGCTGTCCCAGGCCCCGATGAAGGCCATGGGGCCGCCGCCGGCGTTCTCGAACTCGCCGCCGGCGATCAGCAGCGGGTCGTTGTCGCGGTTCTCGGGGTCGCCGTCGATGTCGAAGGAGGTCACCGAGTAGACAGGGGCGTCGGTGCCGCCGGCCATGTTGCTGAAGTCGGGGACCGCCACCTCGTTCTCGGTGTCCTCCCACCAGGTCACGGAGAAGATGTTGGACGCGGCCTGGGGCGTGCCGCCCAGCGTGGCCTGGGTGAACTCGCCGCCCACCACCAGCTTCTGCGTGAGCTCGCCCTCGTTCTCGGGGTTGGTGTCCGGGCCCAGCCACGTCGTGAGGGCCCGCACGGTGCCGTTGACAGTCATCTCGACGTTGACCGTCGGCGGGGGCACGATGGTGTTGTAGATGGCCCCCACCCGCTCCCAGGCGTCGTTCTCGAGGTTGTACGCGGCGAGGTGGTCGGTGAACTCCCCGCCGGCGATGAGCATCGGCGTCTCCTGGACGTCGCCCATCCCCGGGATCGTCCAGACCGTCGACGCGTACACCGTGTCGTCCAGGCCCGCCCCCAGGGGCACCCAGCTGGAGCCGCCCGTGACGGGGTTGATCCGCACGCCGACGATGTGCTCGGCCGGGGCGCCGTTGGCGAGCGTGAACTCGCCGCCGACGACCACCATGGGCGGGTCGCCCGAGCTTCCCTCGGGGTCGTACACGCTCAGCGAGTGGACCGTGCCGTTGAGGCCCGTGCCCAGCCGGATCCACTGGAACCGCCCCGAGATGGGGTTGAACCAGTAGGCCGCGATACGGTTCGCCGGCAGGCCGCCCGCCTGCGTGAACTCGCCGGCGACGATCATCATGTCCCGCCCGGTCCCCGCGTTGAAGCGGGTGGCCGCGCGGACGATCCCGTTGACCCCCTGCCGCACGGGCCAATAGTCCTGCGCATCCCAGATGGTCAGGAAGTCCCGCGTCACGGGGTCGTAGTTGGGCCAGTTGCTCGATCCCTTGATGGTGAACGACCCGGCGCCGCCGACGAACAGGGCGTCCCCTTCGTTCCCGTCGTCGCCCGTGTAGTCGCCGAGCATGTCCCAGGGCGGGGTGAACATGAAGAGGTCGGTGTCGCCCGTGCCGTGGATGCGGCCCCAGGCCTGGCCGTTGACCGTGTACTCGCGGTCGGCGATGGGGTTCCCGTCCCCGTCGATGAGCAACTGGTCCGGGCCCCAGAGGATCGGCGTGGCCAGCTCGAACTGGCGGTTGAGCGCGTCCCACTCGGGCGTGCCGAACGCCGGCCCGGCGCCGGGGGTGTACCCCGTGGGACGGTTGACGTGGTCGTCCACGGGGATGTTGGTGTTGAACGTGTGGTTGCTCTCGAACCAGACGCCGAAGTTGCCGCCCGGCTCGCGGTCGAAGCCCTCGACGACGACGTAGTACCGCTCCCCGCCGACGAGCTGGATCTGGAGCTCGGCCGCCCCGCCCAGCTTGTTGAACCCGATCTGGGCCCCGTCGCTGTCGCGGTAGATGTGCACCGCGGGGTCGGGCAGCGGGGGGATCGGCAGGCCGCGCACGGTGACGAAGCCCAGGCCCGTCCCCTGCGAGACGAAGGTGTACA
>CAYWOF010000249.1:0-5778 GCA_964459825.1 uncultured Phycisphaeraceae bacterium
CCGTCCACGTCGGCGTCGGTCATGATGATGACCTTGCCGTAGCGGAGCTTGGAGATGTCGAACTCCTCGCCGAACCCGCAGCGGAGGGCGGAGATGAGGGTGCGGATCTCCTCGAACTCCAGCACCTTGTCGATGCGGGCCTTCTCGACGTTGAGGATCTTGCCCTTCAGGGGCAGGATGGCCTGGGTCTCGACGTCGCGCCCCTGGGTGGCGGAGCCGCCGGCCGAGTCGCCCTCCACGATGAAGAGCTCGGAGCGGTCCACGTCGCGGGTCTTGCAGTCGCGGAGCTTGTGGGGCATCGAGCCCGAGTCCAGGGCGCTCTTGCGCCGGGTCAGCTCGCGCGCCTTCCGGGCCGCCTCGCGGGCCTGGGCGGCGATGATGCCCTTGAGGCAGAGGCGCTTGGCGTCGGAGGGGTGCTCCTCGAGCCAGGCGCCGAACGCGTCCGAGACGGCCTGGGCGACGAAGCCCTCGATCTCCGGGTTGAGGAGCTTCTCCTTGGGCTGGTTGTTGAAGGTGGGGTTGGGGAGCTTGACGCTGACGATGGCGACGAGCCCCTCGCGCAGGTCCTCCCCGGTGGGGACGGGGTCCTTCTCCTTGATGATGCCGGCCTTGCGGGCGTAGGCGTTGACGGTCCGGGTGAGGGCGACCTTGAAACCGGCCCCGTGGGTGCCCCCGTCGACGTTGTTGATGTTGTTGGCGAACGTCAGGAGGGTCTCGTTGTACCCGTCGTGGTACTGCATCGCGACCTCGCAGACCAGGCTCTGGGCCTCGTCGGCGCGTCGGACGTAGATGGGGTCGCTCACGGCGTTCTTGCCCACCATGAGGTGCTCGACGTACTCGAGCAGGCCGTTCTCGGCCTTGAACAGGTCGGAGCGGGGCCTGCCGTCGGGCCCGACGCGCTCGTCGGTGAGCCGGATGGTGACCCCGGGGTTGAGGTAGGCCAGCTCGCGCAGGCGGGTCGCGAGGGTCTGGTAGTTGAACGTGGTGTCCGGGAAGATCTCCGGGTCCGGGCTGAACGTGACCTTGGTGCCCGTGGGACGCGGGCTGCTCGCCGGGATCGCGCCGATCACGTGGAGCGGCTGGCTGACGCGCCCGCGCTCGAACTCGATCAGGTGGATCTTCCCGTCGCGGCTGACCTCGCACTCGAGGTACTCGGACAGCGCGTTGACGCAGGAGACGCCGACGCCGTGGAGGCCGCCGGAGACTTTGTAGGCCGAGCCCTCCTCGCCGAACTTGCCGCCGGAGTGGAGGATCGTGAGGACGACCTCGACGGCGGGCTTGCCGTTGAGGGCGGGGTTGTCATCCTTGATGGGTCCGACGGGGATGCCGCGCCCGTCGTCGATGACGCAGCAGGATCCGTCGGCCTGGATGGAGACGGAGATGTTGCGGGCGAAGCCGGCCATGGCCTCGTCGATGGAGTTGTCCACGACCTCGTAGACGAGGTGGTGGAGGGCCGAGAGGCCGGTGCCCCCGATGTACATGCCCGGACGCTTGCGGACGGCCTCGAGGCCCTCGAGGACCTTGATCTGGTCCTCGGTGTAGCCGCCCGTGGCCCCATGGCCGGCGTTGGGGGCCGGGGTGGGCCCCGCATCGGCGCGGGGCCCGGGCTCGGGGGCCGGGACGCGGGCGGGCTGGGCGGGGGCCGGGATGGCGCGCTTCTGGGTGTCGGTCGGCACCGGGTTCTGTCCTCGCCGGCTGGGGGTCCGGGGCGCGCCGGCGGCTGCCGAAGGGACCCACAGGAGGGGATCGAGTCGGGGGTCAGCGCGGGGCGAAATCCGTATCGCCCCGAACGGGAAAAAGGCCGCAAAAACGGGCCGAAAACCCGGAGGTTTCGGGCCGCGGATCGGTCGCCGTAAGTATAGGCTGAGCGGGGTGGGTCTGCCTGCCGTGACCCGGGCGTCGCACCGCCTCCCGGGAGTGCGCTCGTCGCGCCGCCCATGTACGATCGCCGTTCCGAAACGGAGGTGCACATGACCGTCCGGCTCCTGGCGCGCCTCGTCTACACCCTCGCGGCGGTGGTCTTCCTCGCCGCCGGGGGCGCGGTCCTGCTGCTGGGGGCCGGCGTGGTGCCGGCGAACCTCTCCCGTCGGATCATCGAGATCGCGGGGGGCGACGGGCCGGGCGTCCACCTGCTTCAGGAGATGAGCACCCTCTTCGTGCTCGCCGGCCTGGTCTGTCTGTGGTGCGCGCGTCACTACGAGCGGAGCCTCTACTTCCACTGGGCGCTCACGACGTTCTGGGGGCTCTTCGCGCTCGTCCACTGGTTCGACCACCACGGCCGGTTCGAGGCCGGGATGGGTCAGGTGATCGTCACGCTTCCGCTGCTGGTGTTCGTCGCCCTGGGCGTGGCGAGGACGGTCCGCCGATGAGCGCCGACCCGTACGACCCGCGCGCGATCGAGCGGCCCGACCCGGCCCTGCTCCGGTACTACCTCCTCGTCTCGCTCCTGACCGTGGTCGGATTCCCCTTCGTCTTCCTTGGGGGCTACATCCGCTATCGCACGCTGCGCTACCGCTTCGACGACGAGGGGATCTCGATGTCCTGGGGGCTCCTGTTCCGCCGGGAGGTGCTCCTCACGTACCGGCGGATCCAGGACATCCACGTGAAACGCGACCTCTTCGAGCGCTGGCTCGGGCTGGCGAAGGTGGCGATCCAGACGGCCTCGGGGACCGCGGGGGCGGAGATGACCCTCGAGGGAATCACCGAACCGGACCGCCTGCGGGACTACCTCTACACGCGGATGCGCGGGGCGCGCGGGGACGCGACGGCCGGGACCGGCACGCCCGGCGCTCGCGTCACCGACGCGCCGCCCGCCCCCGACGATGAACTCCTGGTCGTCCTGCGCGACATCCGTGACGGCCTCCGCGCCCTCCTCGCGGAGCGCCGCCCGTGACCGGCGCTCGCCCCGTCGATCGCGCCAGCGCCTGGATCTACCGCGGCCTCTGGTCCGTCCTCGTCGATCTCTTCCGCGTGGAGCGCGGTGCGCCCGCGGCCCCCGGGGGCGCGCCGGCCGACGCGGTGGAGACGTTCCACCCGGCGCCCGGCTTCCTGAGGTACCTCAAGTTCTGGTTCTGGCTCGCCCTCCTTCCCATCGACATCGCGATCCTCATCGGGTGGATCGCGCTGGCCGCGGCCTCGCCCCTCGCCGGCGCGATCCTGGCCCTGCCGGCGCTGGCGCTCGCCGTGCTCCCGGACGTCGTCGCGTGGGTCGCCATCCACCTCCGCTACGACACGACCTGGTACGTCATGACGGCGAGGAGCATCCGCCTTCGGCGCGGCGTCTGGATCGTGCGCGAGGTGACCATCACGTTCGAGAACGTGCAGAACGTGCGGGTCAGCTCCGGGCCCGTGCAGCGCCGCTACGGGATCGCGGATGTGGTGATCGAGACGGCGGGGGCGGGCGGAGGGGGGCACGGCGGCGGCGGCAGCGCCCTGAACCAGGGGCTGATCGAGGGGGTGGCGGACGCGGAGCGGATCCGGGACCTGATCATGGCGCGGGCGCGCGCGAGCCGGACGGCGGGGCTGGGCGATGAGCGGCTCCCCCACGTCGATGCGGGGTTCGGAGCGGCACACCTGGAGGTCCTGAGGGAGATTCGGGAACTGGTGGCGGGTGCGAGGCGGGCATGAGCCCCTTCGGGGGGCGCGGGGCGGCGCTCGGCGGCCGGGAGTTCTAGACTGGGCGCCGGTATGCAGCCCGAGTGCCCCGGCGCCGGTGGCCGCGGACACTGACCCTGGCCGAAGCCGGCCCGGGTCAGTGGCACAATGCCTCTACGGCACGATGCGGACGGCGCTCACGCCCTCGCCCAGGCACTCGTAGACGAGGGCGATGTCGTCGGCGAGCATGCGGACGCACCCCATGGACTGCTGCTTGCCGATGCTCTCGGGCTCGATCGTGCCGTGCAGGCCGAAGCCGTTGTAGGCGGCGGCATCGCCGGTGCCCTCGATGCCGATCCAGTACTCGCCGAGGGGGTTCTTGGGGTCATCGGCGGCGAAGCGCTCGCCGGTGAAGGGGTTGGCCCACGAGGGGTTGATCATCTTCGAGCCCTTGCGGACCACGAAGTCCCCCACGGGCGTCTTGTCGTCCTCGCCCAGGCCGACGCGCGCGGAGCGCACGTACATCCACTCGGCGGGCCGGTCCTTGGGGCCGAGGTAGAGGTCGAGGCGGTAGGCGGACTTGACCACCACCGCGTGGAAGGGGCCGGGCAGGAGCTTGAGGGTCTGCCCCTGCCGGATGGCGTTGGGGTTGGCCAGGCGGTTGACACGCTGGATGAGACGCCAATCGGTGGACAGGCCCTGCGCGCGCGGGAGCTTGCTCAGGGCATCGCCACCCGCGACGGTGTGGCTCTTGACGTAGGGGTCATCCTTGAGCAGGCGGGGGCTGAACACCAGCTCGGCGTTGATCTTGGTCATCGCGTCGCGGATGCCGGCCTTCTCGGTCTCGGGCGTGCGGGGGTCGGCCAGGGCCCGGTTGAAGGCGGCACGCCCGCCGACGAGATCGCCCGCGCTGAGCTTGGCCCGGGCCTCGGCGAGGCGCCCGGCGAGGTCGGCCGGGAGGGATGATCCGGCGGGGGGCTGGGACTGCGTCGCGGGCTGCGAGGCGGGATTCGGGGCTGGGCTGGCCGGCGGCGTGGGAGAGGCCGTGCCGGCATCGGGCCTCGCCCCGTTCGGCCCCGGCGGCGGGGGCGTGGTGACTGCCTTCTTCTCCGGGGCGGTCCTGGGGGCCTGCGGCTGCTGGGCCGGCGTGCGGGTCGGACCGGGCTTGGGTGGGGTCTCGGCCTTGCCCGGGTCGGGCGAACCGGCGCCACCGGTCTTCTTCACCTCGGCGACCGGTGGCGTGCCTGCTGTGCCGTCCTCGTCTCCGCCGCCGGTGAGACTGACGATCCCCCACAGCCCGCCGACCATGGCGACCAGGAGGAGCCCGCCGGCGAGGAGGGGTCTCGGGCCACGGCGGCGGCCGCGGAACGTGCTGACGCGGGTGGTTCCGACGTTGCGGGCGTTCTGGGAGGGGAGAGGCATGGGGTGTCGTCCGTGACGGGGAATCGGGGTCTGGCGGAGGCGTCAAAGCTAGGCCAAGGTACAGAGTTCAACGCACGAGGCACAAAGGACAGACGGCGGTCTGTGACGCGGCGAGGGCTACGGGGGAATGCGGATCAGGCGGGATTCGGTCACGATAGCGTGAACGGGGCGGTCGTGCGGGGCGGTGGGAAGCGTGGGAAGGAGCTGAGCGTCGAGGCAGACGCCGCAGGCGATGGCGTGGGGGTGCGGCGCAAGTCGAGTCAGGAACCGGTCATAGAAGCCGGCGCCGCGTCCGAGGCGGTGGCCCGTGGCGTCGAAGGCCAGGGCGGGGACGAGCACGAGGGACAGAGCCGCGGGGTCGAGGACGGGGGCATCGGCGGGGGGCTCCATGATGCCGTGGCGGCTGGCGATGAGGCCGTCGTCCAGGGAGCGGATGAGTGCGGGGGTGAGCTCGCGTCCGGCCCAGTCGAGGCGGGTAAGGCAGACGGGAAAGCCGCGGTCCAGCCACGCGCGGACCGTGGGGCGGATGTCCGGCTCGCCGGGGAGGGGCATGAAGGCGAGGACCGGCCGTTCGGGGCCGGGCCCGCCGGGGAGGGCGGGGTCGAGGAGGCGCCGGCAGATCGCCTCGGACCGGGTGGCGATGGTGCCGGGGTCGATGGCCGCGGCGAGCCGGCGCATTTCCGCGCGCAGGGCCGACTTCGCCTTCGCGATCTCCTCCGACACGACGCTGGCTCCGGGGCCGCGGGTGCGCGGCTGGTACCA
>CAYWOF010000250.1:0-5777 GCA_964459825.1 uncultured Phycisphaeraceae bacterium
ACGGGCCGGCGCGCCCGGGACGGGGGCGGCACTCCTCGATCGAGTCGGCCAGGGCCCGGAGCGTGCGGACGACATCGCGGTAGCGGACGGCGTACAGGACAGACCGGCCCTCCTTGCGCGACTCGAGCAGGCCGGCCTCCTCGAGCGTGGCGAGGTGACGCGAGACGACGGAGAGATCCACCGCGCAGCACGCGCCCAGCTCGGTGACCGCACAGGGCCGGGCGCACTTGGCGAGGCAGGCGAGCAGAGACAGGCGGGTGGGGTCGCCCAGGGCCTTGAAGAGGCCCGCGTCGAGGCGGTCGTCGATGGGCCGGCAGCACGCGGCGGCCTGGCGGGGTGTGAGGGGGCGGGATTTGCTTATTTGCGTCATTGTGCAAGTATAGCCCGGCGCCCGGGCGCCGTCAAGCCCCCGCGCCGGCCCCGTTCCCGCGCCGGGGCCCATGAGAAAGGGGGCCCCGGAACGTATCGGGGCCCCCGGTGGGTGTCGCCGTGCGGACGGACCGTGTGGGGAGGTCTCTCTCCTTCGCCCTCGGGCGTGGGGTGTCGGCCGGCGCACCCGCGGGCCGGGAACGGGTTCAGCAGCCGAGGGCGAACTTCGTCTGGAAGCAGATGTAGTCGTTGACGTTGCGGACGCCGTTGTTGTCGCAGTCGGCGTAGGGGTCGCCGAGGGCGAACTTGGTCTGGAAGCAGATGTAGTCGTTGACGTTGAGGGCGGCGTTGCCGTCGCAGTCGGGGTAGCAGCCGCACCCGGAGATGATGGTCAGGTCGGCCTGCGTGACGGTGCCATCGCCGTTCACGTCGCCATCGGCCCAGCCGCCGGACTGGTTGAGGTGGCCCTGCGCGATGGTCAGGTCGGTCTGGTCGCACTGGCCGTCGAGGTTTACGTCGCCCATGCTCGTGCCGAGGATGACGGTGACGAGGCGGGTGATGTCGGCCTGGTTGACGATGAGGTCGCCGGTCACATCGGCGGACAGGTCGAAGCGGGCGGCCTCGCCCGTGTCGGACCAGTTGGCCTCGCCTCCGGTGATGGCCGCGTTGGCCATGAACTGGTCGTAGACGTAGTCGATGTCGGCATCGTCGATGATCCCGTCGGCGCCGATCGGGGCGAAGCCGGGGGTGACGGTGCCGGCGGCGTTGGCCACGTCGCCGGCCGAGTAGCCGTTGGCGTAGGGGCCGCCCGTGGCGAGGGTGGTGCCGAAGAAGTTGCCGGCGAAGGCGTCATCCACGGCCTTGAAGCCCTTGGCGCGATCGAGCTTCTGCGTGAGCGTGTCCATGGCAAGGCCGTCGGCCCAGTAGCGGAGGTCCTCCGCATCGAAGTTGCCATCGCCGTTGAAGTCGCCGAGGATCTCGATGGAGGCGTCCGTGCCCGGGGCGCCGGCGATGGGGCCGGTGCCGTTGGGAGCGGGCCAGACGGGGCCGCCGTTGCGCTGCTTCCAGGCGGCGACCATCTCGGGGGCATCGTTGAGGTCGCGCCTGGCGTCGCCGTTGAAGTCGCCGCTGATGCGGTTGCGGCTGTTGAGGGCCGAGCCGTAGCTGAGCTGCGCGCCATCCTGCGTGAGGAAGTAGTTCTGCGCCCCGGTCACGCCGTCGGAGTAGGTGACGCCGGTCTTGCGCGTGGGAACCTTGCCGTTCAGGGTGGCGTTGCCGAAGGAGACGTAGGCCGCGTTGCCGAGCACGTTGTTCACGCGGGTGAAGTCCTGGAGGACCTGGTTGAGGTTGGCGTTGGCGATCTGGTGGATCGGGTCGGCCTTGTCCTGGAGGTAGTCCTGGGCGTTGACGAGGATGAGCTGGGTCGCGAGGAACTCTCCCGGAGTGAAGAGGGTCGGGTCGCCGCCGGGGGCGTTCTTGAACGCGGCGATCGAGCGCGTGATGTTGTTGATGAACGCCGCGCCCTCGACGTTGCGCATGTCGGGGTTGGTGTTGCCGGGATCGCCGCCCTTGCTGACCGGCGCGCTGCGTGGGTCGCCGAAGTGGGCGAAGATCGCCGGGCCGCCGATGAGGTATCCGTCGGCATCGTTGTCGAGCACATCGTGGATGGTGGGGCGGGAGTACTCGGTGCCGCCCTGGAGGTCGAAGCGGACGGCGAGGATCTCGAGGGAGCCTCCCGTGAGCCAGCCGGAGTTGACGCCGCGCTCGGCGCCGGCATAGCCGATGGCGAGGCGGTGGTTGCGGGTGGTGGTCTCCACCTCGCCGTTGCCGACCTTGTTGGTGGAGATGAAGTCGGGCCCGAGGATGTGCTCGGCGGCGAGGACGGAGAGCGCGCCGATGTTGTCCCCGACCCCCCAGGACGGGTCGAGTCCCATGGAGTTGCAGTAGCCGTTGCGGGTGCCGGATCCGGAGTCGCGCGTCACCGCGACGATGTTCTCGCCGCTGACCAGACGGCCGCTCGCGAGGAGATGGCGGATGTTGGACTGGTCGATCTGGGCCATGCCCGTGCCGAGGTTGGTCACGCACGCGATGGGGGCGAAGCAGATAGAGGTGTCGAAGATGGTGTTCTCATCGGGGGTGATGGCGTTGAGGTTGGCGGTTCCGAGGTTGGCGAGGAGGTGGTTGAAGCTGGTCGGGGTCCCGTCCTTGTTGCGTGAGAGGACCTCGTTGTAGCCGTAGCCGGGCTGCGTGGGGTTGAGGTCGTAGGCCGGGGCGCCGGCGCTGTTGAAGACGGCCCAGGCGGCGGGAACATCGACGGGGGCCATGTCGATGCGGATGCCCCCGGTGGCGCCGTTGGGCGGGACGGCGTAGGTCGCGGTCGGTGACTGCAGGAAGCCGGCGGGCATGGTGGAGCGGACGGGAGCGGCGCCGGGGTTGCCCTCGTTGTAGATGGCGTTGAAGGACGCGCCGTTGTTGATGTACTGGGTGCGGTTGTGGTAGGCCTTGCTGGCCGTGCCGGCGCTGATCTCGACGCCGTTGGCGCCGGTCGCCCAGTTCCGGCCAAAGTCCACCAGCTCCTGGAAGCCGTTGACGGAGCCGACGGCGCGATACTGGACGATCCACCACTGGCCGGCGCCGCCCGGGGGCAGCCCGAAGGGAGCGAGCTGCTGGTTCGTGCCGAAGATGCGGGCGACACCGTTGCCATCGACATCGATGTAGTCGTTCGTGGAGGCGGGGGCCTTGAGGAAGTTCTCGAGGAGCGTGGCGCCGCTCTCGTTGATGACATAAGGCTGGGCGAGGGCGGGGGTGCCGAGGCCGGCGGCCGCGCCGCACGCGGCGATCAGCCTGAGGGCGAGGTGGTTTCGTCGCTTCATCGGGGTCTCCTTCTCATGGGGGTTGGGTGCCGGGCGGTCTCTCTCACTCACGCGGGCCCGAGCGCGGCGATCGCGCCCATGGGGACAGTCGACGGGCTCCCCTGGTGGGCGGTCGCCGGGCCCTGGCGGATCGGTTGTCCCGGCGGGCCGGAGCCCCCCGGGGCGGGCGGGGCGCCGATGGCGGGCGCCGCGCCGGGCTCAGTACGGATCGTTCGAAACGAGGTTGTTTCCGGTGATGCTGTAGAAGCGGTCGCCCCAGAGGCGATTTCGAATGGAATCGAGGACGGTCATGCGTTCGGTGTGGCCATCGGCGAAGGCGAAGTTGGCGGTCCCGCCGTAGGCGCTGTCGCCCCCGGGGTGGTGGCGGCCCACGGCGTTGAGCGCGGAGTTGCTGTTGACGATCATGCCATCGCCCATCTGGTCCTTCTTGAGGATGCTCGACTCGGGGGGATAGAAGAAGCGAGGTCCGCCCCCGAAGGGGGGCTCGTTGAAGACGTCCGTGCCGGCGGAGCCGCCGATGAACGGCGTGACCGACCGGTGGCTCTTGGAGATGAAGCCGTCGCTGATGGATTTCCAGTCGTTGGCGTAGAAGAACTCGGTGGCAACGATGACCTTGGAAGCGCCGAACTTGGAGCCGTCGATCATGGAGGGGTTGACGAGCTGGTTCTTGCGCGAGGTGCCGGCCAGGGAGAACTTGTTGCGCGGGAAGACGGCGGCGTTGCCGGTGTAGGCCACGCGGGGCACCTGGCGGTCGAGCGGGATCTGGGCCGTGGGGCCCTGGCCCTGGTCGTTCTGCTGCCAGGTGATCTCCCAGTCGTCGGTGTCGGCGCCGGGGTTGGTGCGGGGCGCGCCGCCGCGCGGCACGGTGGGGCAGGTGAAGGCGTGGCCCGGGACGTTGCCGGCGTCGAAGAGGGCCCAGGACCAGTGGATGTAGCCGTTGGCGGGTGTGGGGTTGGCCTCGAGCTGGTCCTGCATGCGCCACTCGCCGCCGACCTGATTCCGCCCGTAGACGTAGGAGGCCGGGAACATTCGGTAGTCCACGCTGTACTGGTTGATGGCCTGGGCGACGGAGCGGGCGTTGGCGGAGCAGCGGAGGGCGCGGCCCTCGGCGCGGGCGCCGCCGAGGGTCGGGAGGAGGATGCCGATGAGCAGGGCGATGATGGCGATGACGACGAGGAGCTCGATGAGGGTGAAGGCGGGGCGCGATCGGCGCATCGTGGGTGGCTCCATGAGTTTGAACCCCGGGTGTCGCGGCGACGATCGCCGTTCGACGGGCGGCAAGGTAGAGCCGGGAGTGTCAAGGGCGCGGGACGAGGGCGCGAAGACCCCGTGAAGACCTGGCGAAGTGCGACCGCCCGCGCGGGCCCGTACAATCGCCCCCGCATGGCCTACACCGTCCTCGCCCGCCGGTACCGCTCCCAGGCCTTCGACGAGGTCGTCGGCCAGGAGATGATCGCGCGGACGCTGCGGTCCGCGATCGACACCGGGCGGGTCGCCCACGCCTACCTCTTCTGCGGCACCCGCGGGGTGGGCAAGACCTCGACCGCGCGCATCTTCGCCAAGGCGCTCGCCGGCGGCTCGCCCGAGGCGGACGCGGCCATCATGGCCGGCACCGACTCGGACGTCATCGAGATCGACGCGGCGAGCAACCGGGGCGTGGAGAACGCGCGCGAGCTCATCGCCAACTGCGTCTACAGGCCGCTCCGACAGAAGAAGAAGGTCTACATCATCGATGAGGTGCACATGCTCACGAAGGAGGCGTTCAACGCGCTCCTGAAGACGATGGAGGAACCGCCGGAGCACGTGGTGTTCGTCCTGTGCACGACCGAGGCGCACAAGGTCCCCGCGACGATCCAGTCGCGCTGCCAGCGGTTCGACTTCCGGGCCATTCCCAGCGCGCTGATCGCCGAGCACCTGCGCGCGGTGGCCGAGCGCGAGGGCGTGCGGGCCGAGCCGGACCTGCTCCACGCGGTGGCGCGCCTGGGCAACGGCTCGATGCGGGACGCGCTCTCGATCATGGACCGGCTGATGGCCGCGGGGGAGAAGACGCTGACGCTCGGCGTGCTCGAGGCGCTGCTGGGCATCCCGGCGCGCGACCTGATCGCGGGGCTGATCGACGCGATGGCCGACGGCGAGCCGGGGCCGGTCCTCTCCCGGGCCGACGAGCTGCTGCGGCGCGGGCTCTCGCTGGACCAACTGCTCGAGACGCTGCTGGACCGCCTGCGCGACCTCATGGTGCTGGCGGCGTGCGGGTCGGAGACGGACCTCGTGGAGGCGTCGGGGCCGGCGCGCGAGGACGACGCCCGGCGGGCGGCCCGCTTCGATGCGGCGGGGCTGGTGCACATGATCGCCCTGTGCGAGAGCGTGCAGCGCTCGGCGCGCAACAGCGCCGCGCCGCGGGCGCTGGTCGATGCGCTGCTGGTGCGCCTGGCGCTGACGGAGAAGCTCGCGGATGTGACGGCGCGGGCGGCCCGGCTCGGACCCGGAGTCGGCGAGGGCCCGCCCGGCGCGGGCGCTGCGGCCCCGCGCGCCGGC
>CAYWOF010000251.1:0-5773 GCA_964459825.1 uncultured Phycisphaeraceae bacterium
GTCTACTGACGAGGTGCCGCGCTTGGCGAAGGCGGAGCCGGGCGCGGCGTCGATGTCGCTGGCGCAGGTGCTCGTCACGCAGGGCTTCGGGGCGCGCCGCGTCTGCGCCGGGCTCGTGGCCGCCGGGGCCGTGCGCATCGGCGGGCAGGTCAAGGGCTGGGACCCGGGCGCCCGCATCGACGCGCGCGAGGCCAAGCGCCTCGACCGCTTCACCCAGCTGGGGCTCTCCGCCGCCATCGAGGCCGTCGAGCACTCCGGGCTGGACTTCGCCCGCCTCGACGGCGACCGGTGCGGGGTGGTGGTGGGCTCGGGCATCGGGGGCATCGGCACCATCGAGGACGGCCTCCTGGTCATGCTCGACCGCGGGCCCGATCGCATCAGCCCCTTCACCGTGCCCCGCCTCATGGTCAACGCCGTGACCGGGAACGTCTCGATCCGCTACGGCCTGCGCGGCCCGGCCTCCTCGCACGCCACGGCGTGCGCCAGCTCCGGCCACGCCATCGGCGACGCCATGTCCTACCTGCGCAAGGGCCTGGCCGACGTCATGATCGCCGGCGGGGCGGAGGCCGCCGTCACCCCCCTCTGCGTCGCGGCCTTCATGACCATGCGCGCCCTCTCGACCCGCAACGATGCGCCGACCCGCGCCAGCCGGCCCTTCGACCGGTCCCGCGACGGGTTCGTGCTCGCGGAGGGCGCGGCGATGGCCGTGCTCGAGACCGAGGAGCACGCCCGCCGGCGCGGCGCGACCATCTACGCCGAGCTCCTCGGGTTCGGCAACAGCTCCGACGCCTCGCACATCGCCGCGCCCGATCCCCAGGGGCGGGGCGCCGCCCGCTCGATGGAGTGGGCCCTGCGCGACGCGGGCCTGAACGCCGCCGACATCGACTACATCAACGCCCACGGCACCTCCACGCCCCTGGGCGACCAGGCCGAGGTGGCCGCCGTGCTCGCGGTCTTCGGCGACCACGCGCGCAAGTCGCGCGGGGGGCGGCTGCTCATGAGCTCGACCAAGTCCATGCACGGGCACACGCTGGGCGCCTCGGGGGCCCTCGAGCTCATCGCCTGCACCCACGCGGTGCGCGACGGGGTCGTCCCGCCCACCATCAACCTCGACGAGCCCGACGAGACCTTCGACCTCGACCTCGTCCCCCACCACGCCCGGGAGCGGCGCATCCGCTACGCGATGGACAACACGTTCGGCTTCGGCGGGCACAACGTGACGCTCATCGTCGGCCGGTACGAGGGCTGAGGCGCCCGGACGCGGCCCCCCGGTCCAGCACACCCCCGCCGGGAGCCGATAACACGGGCATGGCCACCGACGTGCGCTCGCTCCTGAGCCTCGAGGTCCCCGTCATCGTCCGCCTGGGCGAGCGGCGCATGACCGTGCGCGAGGTCACCGCCTGGGTCCCGGGCAGCATCATCGAGCTCCCCAAGAGCGCCGATGCGCCGCTCGACCTGCTGGTCAACAACAAGCAGATCGGGGTGGGCTCGGCCGTCAAGGTCGGCGAGAACTTCGGCCTGCGCATCAGCTTCGTGGGGGATGCCCGCAGCCGGATCGAGGCCCTCGGACCCGCCGCCGCGCCCTCCGGGCCGGGGCACGAGGCGGACGCCCTGGAGGCGGCCCTCGCGGCAAGCCCCTAGCCCCCCACCACCAGGCCAACAACGCAATCTGGGCAGTCTGGGTGGTTTAGCGGACCCGGTGCGTCACCGCCATGTCGGCGCGATTTCTCTTGCAACCGGGCGGCGAACCGGTATTCTGACGTCGTCGGAGGAGCGAGAGAACAACGGGCGCCGCACGCCCCACGTCCAATCGCTCCTTCGTTGAGTCGCCGCCCTGAGGCGGCTGTGTGCTCGTGTTTGGCAGGAACCGGGCCGGGAGCGGCCCCCATCCGGAGAGGGAGAACGAGACATGACGAAGGCAGTGATCGCGCTGGTCGGGCTCGCGGCGTGCTCGAGCGCCATGGCGCAGGTGCCCATTCCACCGCACGCGAGCACCTACAACGGGTTCAGCCGCGGGTACAACTTCACGGCCAACACCAGCTTCGTGATCACGCAGCTGGCGCTGCCGACCGAGGCCTTCCAGGCCGGCGACACCGCGTCGTACATGGTGCGGGTGAACGGGGCGGAGGCGCTGCGCAGCGTCGGTAACGCCGGCGCCATCGCCACCAACGTCGCGATCGCCTCGGGCGACATCGTTGACATCATCGGCAACTGGTCGCCCGCGGTGACGGGCAACTTCAGCGCCCACAACTCCTACACGGCGAGCATGGCCTCGTTCAACACCACCATCGAGGGTGTGGCGCACAGCATCCGGCGCACCGGGTGGCAGTGGGACATCGGTGATCCCGGCTACCTGTCCGGCGCCTACCTCACTCCGACCTCCGGTGCGATGGGACGCATCTTCATGTTCACGGCCGTCCCGACGCCGGGCACGCTGGCCCTCGTGGGCGCGGGCGGGCTCCTGGCCCTCCGCCGCCGCCGCTGAGACGGTCCCGATCCCTTTCGCTCCCTGGAACCCCGGCCCCGCGCCGGGGTTCTTTTTCGCCGGCATCTCCGGTGAGCGGGGGGTGGCGCGCGGTTCCGCGGGCGCGGATTCTGGGCTGGCCCGCCCAAGCGACCGATCCCCTAGGGGCTCGGCGTCGATCGGTCACGACCCGGGCGCTACCACAGACCGAACGAGCCCGCGATGCCCAGAGACATCCCCGTCGGCAACGGCGACCTGCTGATCACGTTCGACCGGCTCTACCGCGTCCGGGACATCTACTTCCCCCACGTGGGGCGCCACAACCACACGGACGGGCACGTGCAGCGCTTCGGCGTCTGGGCCGACGGGCACTTTGCCTGGATCGAGGACCCGAGCTGGCGGCGTGAGCTCCGCTACAAGGCCGACACGCTGGTCACGGACGTGCGCCTGGTCAACGAGCGGCTGGGGCTGGAGATCACCTGCCACGACGCGGTGGACTCCCACGACCCGGTCTATTTCCGCAAATCGATCGTGCGCGACCTGGTGGGCCGGCACCGGGACGTGCGCCTCTTCTTCCACATCGACCCGTCCATCCGCGGCTCGCCCGTGGGCGACACCGCCAACTACGACCCCGCTACATCCGCCGTGGTGCTCTACAAGGACGACGCGTACTTCCTGATCAACGCCGCCGACGCCCACAAGTGCGGGATCGACCACTGGGCGATCGGCACCAAGCGCGTGGGGGGGGCCGAGGGCACCTGGCGCGACGCCGAGGATGGGCAGCTCGGGCGCAACGCCATCAGCCAGGGCTCCGTGGACGCGACGGTCGGGTTCAACCTGCAGGTGCCTCCCAACGGCGAGGCCCACGTGACCTCCTGGATCGCCTGCGGCGCCTCCTACGCGGACGTCAAGCATCTGAACCGGCGCATCTGGGAGACCGGCCCGGACCGGATGCTGGCGCGGACCGAGGCCTACTGGCGCCTCTGGGCCCGCAAGGAGCCCATCGACACCACGCCCCTCCCCGAGCCGATCCGCGACCTCTTCTACCGCTCCCAGCTGGTCATGCGCACGCAGATCGACAACCGCGGGGCGATCCTGGCGGCCAACGACAGCGACGTGACGCAGTTCGGCGGCGACCACTACTCGTACTGCTGGATGCGCGACGGGGCCCTGGTCTCGTACGCCCTCTCGCTGTGCGGGCACGGCGAGCTCTCGCGCTCTTTCTTCCGCTTCTGCGGGCGCGTCATCGAGAAGGACGGGTACTTCCTGCACAAGTACTCCCCCACCGGGCACCTGGCCAGCTCCTGGCACCCGTGGATGCTCGACGGGCAGAAGGTGCTGCCCATCCAGCAGGACGAGACGGCCCTGGTCATCTGGGCCCTGCGCCGGCACTTCGAGCAGTTCCGTGACGTGGAGTTCATCAAGCCCCTCTACGACTCGCTCATCGTCCGGCCCGCCGAGTGGATGCTCGAGCACCGCGACTTCTGCGGGCTGCCCCAGCCCTCCTGGGACCTGTGGGAGGAGCGGCGCGGCGTGCACACCTTCACGGTGGCGGCCACGATCGGCGGGCTGCGCGCGGCCGCGGCGTTCGCGCGCGACTTCGGCGAGCTCGACCGGGCCGCGGGCTTCGAGGAGCGGGCCGAGCGGATGAAGGGCTCGCTGCGCCGGCACCTGTGGCACCCGGAGCGTCAGCGCTTCGCGCGCATGGCCACGCCCCTGGACGACGGGACGTACCGGCTGGACATGACGGCCGACTCGGCCAACGCGGCCCTGTTCCTCTTCGGCGCGTTCGAGGCGCGCGACCCGCTGGTGGAGCAGGAGATGCGCGCCCTGCGCGAGCGCCTGTGGGTCAAGACCGAGGTGGGCGGGTGCGCCCGCTACGAGCGCGACTACTTCCACCAGGTGGAGCGCGAGCGCATCGGCGAGGTGCCGGGGAACCCGTGGGTGATCTGCACCCTCTGGCAGGCGCAGCACGCGATCGCGCGCGCGGGCGATGTGGGCGAGCTGCGCGAGGCGCTCCCGCTGCTGGAGTGGGTGCTGCGCCGGGCCCACGAGTCGGGCGTGCTCGCCGAGCAGTACCACCCCTACACGGGGCAGCCCATCGGCGTGAGCCCGCTGACGTGGAGCCACGCGACCGTCGTCATCGCGGTGTGCGAGTACCTGCGGAAGCTGCGGGCGCTGGAGGAGGCGGGCTGGCGCCGGGCGCGCGAGCAGCAGAGCAGCCGGGCGACGGACCAGCAGACGGCGTGAAACCAGCGGAGGACACGTGCCACCCGTGCCACGGGCTACCGGCTTTGCGGTTGCCCGTGGCCTTGCTACCCCGACCACGGGCATCGCCCGAAGCGGGCGAAGCCCGTGGCACGCCCGCCGCACTCCCGGCACGCCCGACTCGCCCCCCCCCCAAGACTCGCTGGGCGTGCCACGCGAGCCGCCCGACGGGTTCCGCGCTACTCCTCCCGCACCTGCCCGGTTCCCTTGACGACATGGCCGATCGTGTACACCCGCTCGCCCATCCGGCGCAAGCGCGCGGCGATCGACTTCGCGAAGTCGGGACGCACGATCAGGCAGAAGCCGATGCCCATGTTGAAGACCCGGCGCATCTCCTCCTCCTCCACGCCGCCGTGGTGCTGGAGGAACCGAAAGACCGGCGGCACCGGCCACGACGCCCGATCGACGATCGCATCGACCTTCGGGTTGAGGGCGCGGCACAGGTTTCCCGAGAGGCCGGAGCCCGTGATGTGGGCCATGCCGCCGATGACCTTCTTGACCGGGTAGGCCCGCAGGAGCTTGACGATCGGCCCCGCGTAGATGCGGGTGGGTGTGAGCAGGACCTCGCCGAGCGTTCCCCGCCCATGCGGGTTCGTCCTGCGGCGCCCCTTCGTCTCTCCGTCTCTCCGTCTCTGGGTCTCTTCCAGTTCGGGGTACACCCCGCCCAGGTCCAGCCCCCGCTCGGCGACGATGCGCCGCACGAGCGAGTAGCCGTTGGAGTGGATCCCATCGCTGGCCAGGCCCAGCACCACATCGCCGGGGCGCACGCGCGCCGGGTCCACCGAGCGCGCCAGCTCCACCACGCCCACCGCGAACCCCGCCAGGTCGAACTCCCCCGGCGGGTAGACGTCCGGCATCTCCGCCGTCTCGCCGCCGAGGAGCGCGCACCCCGCCTGGCGGCACCCCTCCGCCACGCCCGCCACCAGCGCCGTGAGCATGGCCCGGTCCACCCTGGGCACGGCGATGTAGTCCAGGAAGAAGAGCGGCTCGGCCCCCTGCACGATCATGTCGTTGACGCTCATGGCGACCAGGTCGATCCCG
>CAYWOF010000252.1:0-5756 GCA_964459825.1 uncultured Phycisphaeraceae bacterium
CCCGGCGCGGTTGAGCTGGGCCGCGCAGGCCAGTCCCGCCGGGCCGGCGCCGACGATGAGCAGGTCGACGACCCCGGACTCCGCGCCATCGCCGCCCCGTGGCGCGGGCTCCCGCGCCCGGCGCGTCGCGATGGCGTCGGCCGCGGCCACGCCCTGGGCGATCGCCGTGCGCACGAGCGCAAAGCCGCTCAGCTCACCCGCGATGAACAGCCCGGGGACGCCGACGGCCTCCAGGTCCGGGGCGAGGGCGGGCAGGTCGCGACGCCGGCTCAGGTCGCCGAGCGTCAGCGCGATCGCCCCCGTGGGGCACGCCGCCGCGCACAGGCCGTGCCCGACGCAGCGCGCCCCGTGCACAACGACCGCCTGCCCGTGCATCAGGCCCAGCACGCCATCCTCCGGGCAGGCCCGCACGCACGAGCCGCACCCGATGCAGGCCGACAGATCGATGTCCGGGTGCTGAAGGCGCGCCTTGTCGCTGCCGCGCTCGCGCGCGCGCCGAATCTCGCCATGGCTCCGCGCCGACTCCCGGAACTGGGCCCGGCGCACCGTCAGCGCGAGCACCGCCAGCCCGAGCGCCAGGGCCGGGCCGGCCGCCAGGATCCACATCGGGGTCGCGAGAAAAGCGACATCCATGGACGGAAGCCCGTATCGGCACAGGATGGGGCCCGTGTTGCGTCATCGCCGGACATGGCCAAGGCTGGCCGGAACGGCCGCGCCTGGCGCCGGTTTCCTGCGTGGAACCGGCCCCGGGTGGCCAGCCCGAGCGGGCCGCGCCCCGCACACGCGGCAAACTCCTCGATATCCGCGCGGGCCGCGCCAATCCACGCGCGATCCGCCGCGGCGCCTGGCATCCCACGCGCGCGGCGGTTCGGTCACGCAGTCGAGCTGGCGCGGCGACGGCCGATTGCACGGCTTGGCGTGACGAGACGCGCGGATGCGAAGTGGCCCCGCCCGGATTCGAACCGGGGACCAAGCGATTATGAGTCGCCTGCTCTATCCGCTGAGCTACAGGGCCGCGCGCCAATCCTAGCGAACGCCGCGCGTCCGGCGCGACCCTGACAAGCCGCCGCCCGGATTCGAACCGGGGACCTGCGCTTTACAAAAGCGCTGCTCTACCAGCTGAGCTAAGGCGGCCGAGTCACCCAAGGGTAGGGCCGGACCGGGGCCGCCGGTGGGGCGGGCGCGGCACCGGCGGGAGCCCAAAGGCGCGCGGCACGGCCACAAGGACCGTGCCGCGACGCTTCCCCACGAGCCTGATCGGTCGCCGGTCCGTGCCGACGCCGCGAGGCTTTCACCGGGTCTTCATCGGCCGCCCCGGCGGTCAATCCTCATTCAACACCCGAGCGCGAACTTGGTCTGGAAGCAGATGTAGTCGTTCACGTTGCGCTGGCCGTTGCCGTCGCAGTCGGCGTACGGGTCGCCGAGGGCGAACTTGGTCTGGAAGCAGATGTAGTCGTTGACGTTGAGCTGGCTGTTGCCGTCGCAGTCCGGGTAGCAACCGCCCTCGGGCTCGAACTTGTAGATGTCGCCGACGGTCGGGTCGTCGTGGCGTCCGCCGGCGATCCACAGGCCGCCCGAGCCGTCGATCGTCGCCGAGTTGTTCCCGAAGAGCGTGTTGCGCATCGTTCCGTTGAGGCTGGTCTGGTGGACCACCGTGTAGGTGGCCCCGTTGTCCTTCAGCACGACGAGGTCCGCCGGGGCCTCCTGGCGCACGGCGTAGACGTACGTCGCGTCTCCCTGCACCTTCACCGCGGACACGGCGGTGAACTCGCCGATCGTGTCCCGGTACGTCCACGGGCGCGCGTACGTGCCTCCCTGGTCGTCGAACGCCGCGATCACGCCCAGGCCGCCGCCGCAGTAGACGCGGTTGCCGACGACCGCGGGGCGCCCGAAGAAGTTGAGCTCCTCGGGCGTGCCGCGCATGCCCGGCACGGACCACACGATGGAGCCGTCGAGCGTCTTGATGGCCCAGAGCGACGGCGTGTCGTTGTCGTTGAAGGTCGTGACGTAGATCCGCTGCCCGTCCTCGCTCAGGGCGCCGCTCCCGAACCAGTTGAAGTTCTCCGGCCCCTGGAGCGACCAGAGGACCTGGAACGTTCCATCGCCGTTGTCGGCCAGCGCGTGGCCCGGGCCCAGGTCCCCGTTCTCGAAGTGCGCGAACGCCTGGCGCCCGTCCTGCAGGCGCCACATCGGGCCCAGCTGCCCGAAGTACGTGTCGTACACCAGCCCGGTGTAGGTCCACATGATCGTCCCGGTCATCGAGTCCACCGCGTGGACCTGCTTGTTGAGCCGGTCGTGCACGTACAGGTTGTGGTGCCCGGCGTTGTTGACCGTCTCGCTGATCAGGGGCGTCCCGCGCAGGCTTCCGAACGCCGGGTTGGTGAAGGTGTTGAGCACCGCGAGGGTCGACTTGTCGAGCCTGACGATCGCGGGCGTCACGCCCCCGCCGTGGACGCTGGTGTAGACCGCGTCCACGCCCACGGCCACGCCCGCGTACCCGCCGATCGCGCCGCCGATGTTCGGGCTGGTCGCCAGCACGTTGCCGGCGCCATCGAGGCGATAGACGTGCGTGGTGCCGCTCCCGAAGTGGGACTTGAAGTAGACGCTGCCATCGGCGCCGACCGTGAAGCCGCCCGTGGACACCGTGGCGAACATCGCCTTGGTGAACGCGTGGACGGTCGCGGGGCCGTCGGCCGTGACCGAGGCCCGCTTCTCGGCCCGGCCCTTGAACCCGGGCCACACGCTGTTCTCGAACTGCGCCCGCGCGCTCGACACCATCAGGACGCCGGCGACTCCCGCCAGCACCACCGCGACGACTCTCGGCTTGCGCATCTCGATCTCCTTCGGAAGGGCCGATCCCGGGGCCCGGTCCGCCGGTCGCCGGGATCCGCGATGCCTCGTCCTGCGTGCCGTTCGAACGATCCTGCGATCGCTCCGCGGCGTCCTCCCGCCGCGTCACGGCACTCCTCCTGCCGCCACGAGCCTAGCACCGCCGCGCCCCCGCCACAATCCCCGATCCGGGGGCGAACGGTCGCCGTCCGTCCTCCGCAGGCGGGTCCCGGGGAGCCCGGTAATTCGGCCTCCCCGGTGGTGCCCGGCTGTACCAAGGCGGTACCATCACGGGTCGGGCGACGATTCGCACGCCCGTGCATCGCGGGGGCCCCCTCAGGGAGCGATCTCCATGAATGCCACACCCACGAACAGAGCGCACCACCGGCGGGCGTTTACGCTCATCGAGCTGCTCGTCGTGATCGCGATCATCGCCCTCCTGATCAGCATGCTCCTGCCCGCCCTCGGCGCCGCGCGCGAGGCCGGGCGCGGCGCCAAGTGCCTGGCCCAGGTCCGGCACACGCTCCAGACCACGATCATGTTCCAGGAGGCGCACGACCAGCAGGCCCCCATCGCGGGCCAGATCTGGGGGATCTCGCAGGCCCAGTTCCACCGCGACCACCCCAATCTTCCCGCCAACTGGCGCCGCCACCTCACCTTCTGGCACAACGACCAGTTCGACCGCTGGTTCCCCATGCCCTACTTCCTCACGCTTGCCGACTTCAACGGCCTGGAGTGGGAGCAGGAGGGACGCGAGCCGATGAAGAAGGCCGCGGGCACCGCCGTGGGCAGCGACGGGGGCCCGTTCACCGAGTTCTACCGGTGCCCGTCGGACCGGACGTTCGAGCTCGGGACGCAGGAGCACGCGGCCATCAGCCTGATCCCCGGGTCGAGCACCGGCGGGTGGTGGTCCATGCCCGCGACGGTCCCCGAGATGATCTCGTACATGTTCAACGAGAGCGTGCTGGGGCGCAGCCCGAACGTCGGCGGCGTCAACGCGGCGTACCAGGGGCAGATGCAGAAGGTCCAGTTCCCGTCCGAGACGTTCCTCATCGCCGATGGCGAGCCGCGCCTGGAGTTCAACGACCACCTCATGACCGTGTGGCATCCGGACACCGCGCCCGCGCCCCCCGCCCGGGCGGAGTGGAACATGGCGCAGTACGTCGAGGCGATGCGGATCGTCACGCCGCCGCCGGAGACCGCCTCGCAGTTCGAGCACACGCGGCACAGCTCGACCATCAACGTCGGCTATGTGGATGGCCATGCCGGCACCACGCCCATGCGGGCGTCGGGCTACGAGAAGGTGATCATCTTCCGGTATCGCCGGTGACCGAGGGGATGGCGATGGGCACGCCCGCCGCTGGACCGGGCCGGCCCCGGTCGTGATATGATTCCGGACATGTATGGCCGATACATGAGGTGATCGTCGTCCGCACAGACGGGGTGGGAGAAGGACCAGCCCATGCATCCCCCGCAGCGCGTCAGGTTCCTCGCCATCATCGCGGGCGCCGCCCTCGGATTGGTGGACCCGGCCATGGC
The DNA here is from genome assembly GCA_964459825.1 of uncultured Phycisphaeraceae bacterium. Classification (GTDB taxonomy): domain Bacteria; phylum Planctomycetota; class Phycisphaerae; order Phycisphaerales; family UBA1924; genus CAYWOF01. The sequence goes on from CAYWOF010000252.1 coordinate 4,369, forward strand.
CCAGACCGACGCCGGGCGCGCGTACGCCGCCGACCTGGGCGCCGATGCGAGCGGGCGGACGAGCCTCCTCGGCGCGGCCCCATCGGGGCCGACGGTCAAGGGGGTGGTGCAGTTCCGCTACCTGGCCAACTCGCGAGATGAGGTCCCCGGCGATGAGGACACGGCGCTGGGCTTCCAGACCCGGCGCACGCGCCTGAACCTCGAGGGGGAGCCCGCCGAGGGCTGGTCGTACTCGATCGTGACCCTGTTCAAGGCCTCGGACGGTTCGTTCGTCCTCGACGATGCCTATGTCACGTGGGCGGCGGGCGACCGGCTCGACGTGCGGGCGGGCCAGTTCAAGGTCCCGCTGCTGCGCGAGGACCTGGTCTCCGATGCCCGGCAGCTCGTCATCGAGCGGTCCAACTTCTCGAGCGAGTTCGGCCAGTCGCGCTCGCAGGCGATCCAGATCGGGAGCCAGGGCGAGAGGGTCGGCTGGGCCCTGGCCCTCTCCGATGGTCTCACCACGCTCAACACCGACTTCACCAGCGAGGACGAGGCGGACTGGGCCGTGACGGGCCGTCTGGAGTACCTGGGCGCCGGCGAGTGGGCGAGCTTCCGCGACCTTACCAGCCCGCGCGGGCAGGACCTGAGCTGGATGGGCGGCCTCGCGGGGCACTTCCAGTCCGGCGGCGACACGTTCGCCACGGCCGACACGGACGTGTGGGAGCTGACGGCCGATGCCGGCGTCGAGGGGGACGGGTGGAATGCCTTCGGCGCGGTCGTGTGGCGGAGCACGGACGGCGCGGGCGCCGACGAGGTCGCGGATTGGGGCCTGCTGGTCCAGACGGGGCTCTTCATCGCCGACGACACGGAGCTCTTCGGACGCTGGGACATCCTGATCCCCGACGATGACCTCGCGACGGATGAGGAGTTCAGCGAGTTCACGGCGGGGCTGAACCACTACCTGCTCGGCGGCGGCAACCACACGCTCAAGCTCTCGGGGGATGTGACGTACTGCCCCGATGGGACGACGGGCTCGATCGTCCCGACGGGGGGCGGAACGGGCATCCTGGCCAGCGACGACGAGCAGTGGCTGCTGCGCGTGCAGATGCAGCTCCTGTTCTGAGGTGTTGGGGTCGATGAGCGGTGAGCGGTGCCCCCCCTCGGTGAGCGGTGAGCGGTGATCGGAGAGCGGTGAGCCGCCGCCGCGGGGGGAGGGAAAGAGCAGGGGCTGGGCGAGCCGGAGGATGGCGGTGGCGGCGCGGCGGCGTTCGGCGTTGGCGGCGCGCTCGGGGGGATCCTGCCAGACGGCGCCGGGCTCGAGGATCTCGGTGAGGACTTCGAGGGCGCGCTCGGCGGCGGCGAGGAGCCTGGTGTAGAAAGGGGAGAGAGAGGAGGGGAGCGGAGGA
>CAYWOF010000253.1:0-5732 GCA_964459825.1 uncultured Phycisphaeraceae bacterium
GGCGCATCATCGATCGCCCACTCCGGCAGCGGCGCCGACTCGGCGACGCACCGATACAGCCCCGCGTAACTCGGCGCGGTGCCCGCCGCGCGCATGAACGCGACGCCCTCGTCGGCGTCGATCCACCCCAGCGCCACGCCCGCGCCCGCCGCCGCCGCGGGGCTCCGGTGCTTCCCATGGTGGCAGTGGATGTACACCGGCCCGGGAAGGTCGCGGATCGCCCGGGCGATCTCGGCCTGTTCCTCGTGCCTCACCCCCGCGTACGTGATGGGGATGTGCACGTACCGCATCCCCCGGGCCTCGGCGCTCGCCACATCGGGCGTGGCCCCATCGACCGAGATGATCGTCCGCACACCCATGGCCCGCAGCGCATCGAAGGCGCCGGGGCCCTCCGGCACGGCGCCGCTGATGAGCCGGTCGTTGAGCGCGTGCACGTTGTGCAGGGCGGAGGCCCCCGGCCCGGGCCCGGCCGCGCCGGGTGCCATCCGCGCCGGCGTGACGCGGCACGACCCGAGCAGCCCGGCGAGGATCGTCAGCAGCACGGCCTCGAGTCTCTTGCGAATGGGCACGGCGTACTCCAGATGGCGCCCGGGCCAGCCATCCTACCGGGCTCGTGTGGGCTCGGTTCATTCGCGCGCGAGGCGGACCGGAGGGGGCCGCGCCGGATCGATTCACCCGAGCCTGCCCATGTCCGGCGGACGTTCCTCATCGGGCACGCGAGATGCAGCCGATCTGTTAGGGCGCTGGCCAGTTCCTCCGGGCCGTCCCGGTCGGAGCTCGCCCAAGGAGAACGCCATGGAGCGCATCGCGGACGTGCTGGCCCAGACCTCGTCGAGCGGCTCGGACTTCCTGGTCATCCTGATCTACCTGGCGATCGTCGTGCTGATCATCGCCGGCTTCTGGAAGGTGTTCACCAAGGCCGGTCACCCGGGTTGGGCGGCGATCATCCCCATCTACAACACCTACATCCTCTGCAAGATCGCCGGGCGTCCAGGCTGGTGGATCATCTTGCTCTTCATCCCGCTCGTGAACATCATCATCATCGCCATCCTCTCGATCGACGTGGCCAAGTCGTTCGGGAAGGGCGTGGGCTTCGGCATCGGCCTCTGGCTCCTGGGCATGATCTTCTATCCCATCCTCGGGTTCGGGTCGGCGCAGTACCAGGGTCCCGCCGCCGGTTGAGCCCCATGGCGGTCCCGCTGCCCGACCCCCGTTGGGGCGCATCCCCGGCGCACTGCTTGGCTTGCGCCTACTCCCTCGCGGGCCTGCCATCGCCCGGTGCCTGCCCCGAGTGCGGAACACCCTTCGAGGCCGAGGTGCTCGAGCTCGTCGGAGTTCCGCGCACCAGCGGAGGCCCGTGGTGGCGGCGCCTGGCGTGGGCGACGCTCCTCATCGCCGCCGGATTCCTGGGCCAGTTCTCCCTCCCGATTCTGATCCTGGCCCCGTGGCTGGTTCTCCTCGCGATCACGACGATCCTCGCCGGCGCGGCCGCCCTGCTCGTCACGAGCCCGCGCGAGCGCCGTGGACGCGAGCGCTTCATCGTCTCCGCACTGGGAATCACACGCATCCCCTTGCACGAGCGGCAAGCGCCCGGAGGGGCCGATGCCCTGTCGATTCCGTGGCGTGGACTCGAGACCTTCGACCTGTACCGGGTGAGCGCAGTGTGGCGCCGGCTGCGCATCCGTCGGACCGCCGCGCCCGGCGGAACACCCGAGTCCGTGATCTTCGACGCCGGTATTCGATGCCCGGACGCCGATGCCGATCAGGTGCTCCGGACGCTGGAAGCGTGCGCACGCCGGGGGCGAGGCGCCGGCGCGGTACACTCGGGCCTCAAGCTCGGGAGCACGCCATGAAGCTCGCCTCCTCGCTCGTCCTGATCGCCCTTGTCCTGCTCGGGGCCGGCCTCGCCCGCCTGGGCGCATCCCCGGCGCTCGACATGGCCGCGGCGGCCCGTGCCTTCCTCGATGCCCTCGCCCCCGGGCAGCGTGCCCTCGCCCAACTGGCCTTCGATGGCCCCGAGCGCCGCGACTGGCACTACATCCCGCGCCAGCGCCCCGGCCTGGCCCTCCGCGACATGAACGACCCCCAGCGCGCCGCCGCCCGCGACCTGCTCCGCTCCGCCCTCTCCTCGCGCGGCGTGCTCAAGGTCGAGGCCATCATGGCCCTCGACGCCATCCTCCGCGACATGGAGATCGCGGGCGGGGGCACCGGCGCCACCCGGGATCCCCTCGCCTACCACCTCGCCATCTTCGGCGCTCCGCCCGATCCGAGCCCCGGGCTCGCGGCTTCCTCAGACGGGTTGATGCAATCCTGGGGCTGGAAGGTCGAGGGTCACCACATCTCCCTGAACTTCACCATCACGCCCGATGGTGTCAGCGCCACGCCCGCGTTCCTCGGGTCGAATCCGGCCCTGGTGCGCCAGGGTCCGCAGGCCGGCCTGCGCGTCCTGGCCGCGGAGGAGGACCTCGGGCGTGCGCTCCTCGTGTCCCTCGATGAATCGCAGCGCGCCGGGGCGACCATCCCCGCCGAGGCGCCCCCGGACATCCTCACGTCCCCCGGGCGGCCCCTGCTCCCGCCGGACATCGATCCCGCGATCGGTCTGCCCGTCTCGAAGATGACCCCGGCGCAACGGGCCCTGGTCGAGCGCATCGTCGATGAGTTCGCCCACAACCTCCGTCGCGAGCTGGCCGATGCGGCGCTCGAGCGAATCCGCCACGCGGGAATCGACAACATCCGCTTCGCCTGGATCGGCGCCGCCGAGCCGGGCCGGCCGCACTACTACCGCCTCGTCGGCCCCACCTTCATCTTCGAGTACGACAACACGCAGAACCAGGCCAACCACGTGCACACGGTCTGGCACGATCGCGAGCGCGACTTTGGCGATCCGTTGCGCGAGCACATCGAGAGGGAGCACAGCGGCCGATAGCACGCATGGGGAGGGGGGGCCATGAACGACACGGGGATCGGACAAATGCGAGTGGCACGGCGCCGACGGACCCTCGCCTGGTGGGAGCCACGGTGGTCCTACTGGCCGCGCTTCCTGCGGGAAACCCGCTCAACCGGGATCCTGCGCACACGGTTCTGGGTTCGCGTATTGGCTGCCAGCGCCCTGCTCGGCGCGCTCATCGTGGCGGGGATCGTGCTGGCGTATCCCGGCGTCGTGATTCCTTGGCGCCAGGTCCTGTTGATACCACTCCTCTTGGCCGGATGCTTCGGCGCCTTCATCGCCCTGTATCTGGCCATCCCGCCACGCATGGAGATCAAGCCCGCCAAGCTCGTGCTCGTGCATGGCGAGCACGCCATCCACATTCGCCGCGACGACCTGGTCGCCGCCACGCTCGACGCCTCGATTCCCTCGCGCGCGACCCTCCACCTCCGCTACCGCGATCGCTGCGCCCGCGAGCGTGACCTGACCGTCGGCATCGGCCGGCACGTGGACCTGTCGCGCCTGGGCGAACTGCTCGAGGACAAGCTGCAGCTGGCCGCCCGCCAGGAGGAGACTGCCCAGCCGCGTCCATGACGTCTCGTGGACGCTTGGCGGTGGATTGGGGCGGGGGGGGAAGGGGGGCCGATCGATGGCGACTCGCGAATTCCCAAAAGTTAGGTAAATGGATGGTCGCAATGGCTTCAGAACGATTCGGAATCGCTCTTGACAGTGTTGTTTGTGATGACTAACATGTCGATCAAACAGTTAGTGATGACTAACTGTTCTGTCATCCCCAGAATCAGGAGCTCGCCATGAACCCCAATCCCTCTCCGTCTTCGTCCCGCCCCGGCACGCGGCCCCGCCGGGCTTGGCTCGGCGGCCTCGCCCTCGGCTTGGTCGCCCTCACCCTCGCCGCGGCGAGCTACGCCTCCACCGCACGCTCGCCGGCCCTCGCGGCGACCGCCACCGTCCGCATCGGCACCTACGACTCGCGCGCCATCGGCCTCGCGTACGGACGATCCGCCTCCGTACGCCAGGAGCTCGACGCCCTGCACACCCAGCACAAGGAGGCCCTCGCCGCAGGCGATGCGGCCCGCGTCAAGGAGCTCGAGAAGAAGGGCATCTCCCGCCAGATCCGCATGCACCTCCAGGTCTTCAGCAACGCGCCCGTCGGCGATGCCATCGACACCATCCGAGACCAGCTTCCCGTCGTGGCCCAGCGCATGAACGTGGTGGCGATCACCGCCGCGCTCGACCACCGCGACCCGACCGTCGAGGCCGTGGACGTGACCGATGAGCTGGTCAGGCTCTTCGACCCGACCGCGGAGACGCTCCGCCTCATCGCCGATGGGCGCACGAAGAAGCCCATGCCCATCGAGGAGATCGCCCAGATGCCCGCGGACAGGTGAGCCCGATCGGCGCAGCGCCGGGGCTGGCGGCGCGCGACCCCGGCGGCCCGCCGGGGCGCGACCCGCCTCACGCACCCCCACCCCAGCCCAGAAGGGTGAGCACCGCTCGCGTCGGAGCGATCACGCTCGGAGGTTGGTCCCGCAGGAGTCTTGCCACATCGTCGCGCGATGGCCACGCCACCCCCGCGTACTCCCACGACCGGGCTTCCCCCGGTGGCGACGATTCCGCGCCGTCGCCCGTCGGGCCTCCTCCCTCCTTGACGCCGCAGGCGATCACCAGATCGAGGCTGCACGCCCGGACGTCGCGCACCGCCGCCACCACCTCCCCGGGGATCAGCTCCGTGCCCGTCTCCAGCTCCTCATGCGCCTCGCGGAGGAGCTGCGTCTGCACATCCGCCAGCGTCAGGACGCCCGTCCCGCCCGGCGCCGGCTCCAGCCCTCCCGCCGGCGCCAGCTCCCACATCCCCCCGTAGATCCGCGTCGTCATCCCCCGCCGCCCCAGCAGCGCCCGCTCGACACCGTGTCGATCGCGCCCCGTGACCAACGCCGTCACCGACAGCTGCTCCACACCCGTCGCCACGCGGGGCTGAACCGCCAACCGCTTGTACGAATCGCTGCGGCAGCGGATCGGCTCTCCCGGCCCGAACCGATCCACCGCGAGGATCGGCCCGTCGAACAACCTCGGGTTGGCCGCGCGCATCCGCGACCATTCGGCATCGACATCGGGCGTCGGCCGGACCGGGCGCGCGCCCTCCACGACGATCCGCAGGGCGTCAGCCCCCGCCGGCCATCGCCACGCGATCGAGCCATCGACCTCGACTCGCTCGGGCGGGTCCGCCGCGGGTGGTGGGGGGGTCACGACAGGAACCCGGTCAGCTCCTCGGGCAGGTCGCCGAGTCCCAGCTCCTGCGCCTCGCGGGCGATGATGTCGCGCATGGCCGCCTGGGCCGCGGCCTGGGCGGCGTTGACCGCCTCCGCGATCACCGACCCCGCCAGCGCCCGCGTCCGCTCATCCGCGGCCATCCCCGACACCAGCGCCGGGTCCAACTCCACGCTCAGCACCGCCATCCGCCCGTTGACGGTGACGCGCACCGCCCCGCCGCCACCCTCGCGGGTGGCGCGCAGCGCCTCCGCGCGCTCCTTGATCCGGCGGCCCACCTCGCGCAGGCGTTCCTTGTCCTTCAGGAGCGACGCGACGGCGGTCATGGCGCGGATCTTGTCGAGCACCGGTTTCTCCGGGTTCAGGTCGGGCGCGGGCGTGGCGGCTCGGAGAACAGCTCGATCGCCCGGCGCACGACCGGGTCGTTCTGCACGTCCCGGGGCTCGGCGCGCGGGGCGGGCGGCGCACCGGCAGCGGGCTCTGACGCCCGCGGCCCCGGCGCGACCGCCGGGCCGGC
>CAYWOF010000254.1:0-5720 GCA_964459825.1 uncultured Phycisphaeraceae bacterium
CGCGTAGATCCGCTGGGCGGCCTCGGGCAGGACGTGCTCGGCGCCCTCGAGCCCGGGGAGCCACGCCCGGTCCCACTCGTAGACGAGCCAGCCCGCGAAGCCGGCCGCGCCGAGGGCCCGGACCACGGGCTCGCACGGCACATCGCCGGCGCCGAGGGCGCACGCGCGCCGGGCGCGGAAGTCCTTGAGCTTGACGGTCCACAGCGTCGCGCCCAGGGTCCGCGCGCCGGCGACGGGGTCCTCGCCCGCGGCGTGGGCCACGGCGATGGAGTACGCCGCGCCGAGCAGGGGGTTGCCGACGCGTTCGATGATCTCGGCCAGGTCGGCGGCGCGCGGGAAGGCGCCGGCGTTCTCGAGCACGAGGCGGACGCCGGTGTTCCGCGCGCCGTCGAGCGTCATGGCCAGGCGATCGACGATGCGGGCGATGGCGCGGGGCCGGCGCTCGCGTTGCGGCGGCTCGCCCGCGAAGACCCGCACGAGCGGGGCCTCGATCTGGGCGGCCAGGTCGATGAGCGCCTTGGCGCGGCGCACCGGGGCATCGGGGTCACCGAAGACGCGCCCGAGCACCGGCGGCCGGATCGGCTGGTCGAAGGTGGCCCCGGTGGCGAGGCAGGCGATCTCCACGCCCGTGCGGGCGAAGGTCTCGCGCACCTTGGCGGCGCCCGTCAGCGCCGGGTCGCACGCGAAGCGGGTCGAGCCCAGCCCGAAGGTCCGCGGCTCGACCCCGTCGTAGCCGTGCTCGCAGGCGGCGGCGGCGACGCGGTCGAGCGTCCACTCCGGGCAGGCGACGGTGCTGAAGGCGGTCCGGATCATGGTTCGGGGGAGCCCTCCGGGGCGATGGGCGGGAGTCTAGCGGGCGCGGGGCCGGCGCATCTTATGGGGCCCGGCGCCACCCGCATGTCCGGCGCGCGCCGAGCGCCCGCGACCCCCCGGCGGGTCCAATCCGCGCGCCCGGTGGGTGGCGAGGGGCCCGAAAGCGACGGTGGACGGTGTGGGAGGCTCGGCTCGGACGAGCGTGAGGAGATCGCGTGGACGCACGGGAGTCGCGGAATCGCCGGAGGCGCGGTGCGGCGGGGCTGGCGGCGGGCATGGGCCTGCTGGTCCTGACCGGGTGCGGCTGGACGCCGCGCGACCAGTACATGGCCGATCGGGGGCTCAAGGCGCACGCCGGTCCCGGCGATGGCTCGCGGATCGCCACGGGCTGGGTGGCGCGTGATTTCCGCTCGGCCCCGGAGCCCGCGCAGGCCGTGGCCAACGCGGACGGTCGCTGACCCACCGGCGCGAGCCCCGTGCCCGCGCGATGGCCCGGGATCGGCGACCGGGCTGATCGCCGGGGCGCGCGGCTCGCGCGCGGGACCCATGCGGGCGGGCTAGCCTCATCGCGCGGGCGCCCGAGCGCGCCCGGGATGGGAGCCGGCCTTGGCCCAGCGCGAGCTCGAAGCGGCGATGGAGCGCGACCTGGCGTCGCGCACGACGTACAGCGGGTACCTGCAGCTGGACCGGCTGCTCTCGGCGCAGGCGCCGCTCTCATCGCCGGCGCACCACGACGAGCTGCTGTTCATCATCCAGCACCAGACGAGCGAGCTGTGGTTCAAGCTGCTGATCCACGAGCTGGAGGCAGCGATGGGGCTGATCCAGCGGGACGAGCTGGAGCCGTCGTTCAAGATCCTGGCGCGGGTGAAGAACGTGCAGGCGCAGCTGCTCAGCCAGTGGAGCGTGCTGGCGACGCTGACGCCGAGCGAGTACGCGCAGTTCCGGCACGTGCTGGGGCCGGCGAGCGGGTTCCAGTCGGCGCAGTACCGGCTGGTGGAGTTCCTGCTGGGGGCCAAGGACGAGCGGCTGCTGGAGTTCCACCGGCACCGGCCGGAGGACCACGCGCGCCTGAACGCGGCGCTGGCGCGCCCGAGCCTGTACGACGAGTTCCTGCGGTACCTGGCACGCCGGGGGATGGCGATCCCGCGCGAGGTGCTGGAGCGGGATGTGCGCCGGCCGCACGAGAGCCACCCGGGGGTCGTCGCGGTGCTCAAGGCGATCTATGACGACCCCGAGGGCCGGTGGGACGCGTACGAGATGTGCGAGAAGCTGGTGGATGTGGACGAGCAGTTCGCGCTGTGGCGGTTCCGGCACGTGAAGGTGGTGGAGCGGATCATCGGGTACAAGCGCGGGACGGGGGGGAGCTCGGGGGTGCCGTTCCTGCGCCAGCTGGTGCAGCTGAACTTCTTCCCGGAGCTGTGGGAGGTGAGGACGGAGATCGGGGTGTGAAGGCGGAGCCGGCCGAGTGCGCCAAGTGCGGCTATTTGATGGTTGGGCTGCCCACGACGATCTGCCCGGAGTGCGGGCATTGCAGCTACACGGGGGTGCGGGAGGGTGTGTTCCTGCGGAGGCTGGGGCATGTGGTGCTGGCGACCAGTCCGACGATGGTGATGGCTGCGATCCCTGCAACCGTGGTGGAGTGGCCGCAGCTCACACCGAACGGGGTCGGGCCGTATGTGGCGTGGTACCTGCTCGCGTTGTGGGTGGCGCTGCTCGCGTGGCCGGTTGCGCTGGTGGCGATCCGGACGCCACGGACCGCCAAGGGCGCGATCAAGGTGATCGGGATCGACGTCGCGTTGAACCTGGTGGTGGTGATCGTCGGCGCGGTGGTGTTTATCTGGCGGGCGCTACAAGCGGATGTCTGACACCTAGTGCGCGCATTATTATGAGCCATGACTCGCGCGGCGCGGCGGGAGTTTCGGGCCTGGCTGGTAGCAGTGGCTTGCGGGTGCGGCTCGGGCGCGCTGTATGGGGCGACGACGATCTTCCACGGGGCATGGCGGCCTGCGTTTTCCCTGGCCGTCTTCATCGGTCTGGTGGCCGGCGGGTTCTGCTCGCCGATCGTGTACTGGGCGATTCGCCGGAAACCGCTGGGAACCGGCGCGGCTTTCGTTGTCACGCCGCCGCTTCTTGCGACGATCGGGTGTTGCATGGTGGGCGATCGACTGGTCGGAGCGCTGGTTACGGCGGGGGCGGGCGTCGCCGCGTGCGTGGCGTGCCGGCTCATCGTGCCGAACGAGTTTGAGGATCCGAGGCTCTGTCCCGCGTGCCGCTACCCGCTGGCGGGACTGCCGGGTCCGAGGTGTCCCGAGTGTGGCGCTGACGTCAGCGCGTGGCTCGGGCGCCACCGATAGCGACCGAACGCGCTGCGAGGAGTTCGCTACGGCGCGGGGAGGACGACGACGAAGTCGCTGCCCTTGCCGGGCTCGGTGTGGACGTCGATGCGCCCATCCTGGGGCTCGATGAGGCGGCGCGCCGTGGGGAGGCCCAGGCCCGCGCCGCCGGCTGCCCGGGGGCGATCCACTTTTTTTGAGTTCGTCGGTGTCCGCGCCGCTCCACTGCCAGAGGAGATGGTGACGGCAACACACGGCTCGCGTGGTGCGGGCCGCGACACCTGGAAACGCCCAGCAAGGAGAACACCCATGATCTGGCACATTCCCTTCCCGCTCCTCCACTTCCTGTTCCCGTAACCACCGGCCGCGGGCCGCGACACTCCGAAACGCCCTGTAAGGAGACCACCCATGATCTGGCATCCCCTCCCGCCGTTTTTCTGGTTCCTCTTCCGCTGACCGCCGGCCGCGGCGGCGCTCCCTCGAGGGCGCCGTCGCGACGGCCTTTTTGGAGAGGCCAGCGCATGGACTGGCGCGCAAGGCAAGGCCCGTTGCGGAGCGATGGCCCACCCATGTCGGCCCACCCAACGCGTGCCCTGCGCTACGACGCGGGGAGGATGACGACGAAGTCGCCCCCCTTGCCCGGCTCGGTGTGGACGTCGATGCGCCCGTCGTGGGCCTCGATGAGGGGGCGGGCGGCGGGGAGGCCCAGGCCCGTGCCGCCGGCTGCCCGGGGCGATCCACTTTTTTTTGAGTTCGTCGGTGTCCGCGCCGCTGCTCGGCCAGAGGAGTAGGTGACGGCAATGCACGGTTCGCGTGGTGCGGGCCGCGACACCTGGAAACGCCCTGCAAGGAGAACATCCATGATCTGGCACATCCCCTTCCCGTTCCTCCGGTTCCTGTTTCCGTGACCGCCGGCCCGCGGCGGCGCCCCCCGGGGCGCCGTCGCGACGCCTTTTTTGGAGGACGCGCGGGGGGGCGCACGGGCTGGCTCCGCGGAGGGGCGTGGATGGAGCCGGCGTGCAACGGCGGGCCACTCGCTACGGCGCGGGGAGAACGATGACGAAGTCGCTGCCCTTGCCGGGCTCGGTGTGGACATCGATGCGCCCGTCGTGGGCCTCGATGAGGCGGCGGGCGGTGGGGAGGCCCAGGCCCGTGCCACCGGACTTGGTGGTGAAGTAGGGCTGGAAGAGGCGTGGGAGCTGGGCGGGGTCGATGCCGGGGCCGGTGTCGATGACGTGCAGCTCCACGATGCGGCGCTTGTCCTGGTCGGCGGCGCGGGCGGTGCGGAGGATCAGCTCACGGGGAGCGCCGGCGTCGCCGGGGCTCCCGCGCGCCGCCTCGGCCATGGCCTGCACGGCGTTGAGCATGAGGTTCAGCAGGGCCTGCTTGACCTGCGCGACATCCATGAGGGCCATGACCGGCCCGGGAGCGAGCTCCGTCCGCAGGCGCACGCCCTGCGACTCGGCCTGTGCCAGGAAGAAGTCGGCCAGCTCCTCGACGAGCTGGTTGAGGTCGGCGGGCCTCGGCTCGACGCGGACCTCGCCGGCGAACTGGAGGAAGTCGGTCAGGATGCCGCGCAGGCGCTCGACCTCGCGCCGGAGGGCGGCGAGCCGGCGCGAGAGGCGCCCCTTCTCGTCGGGCTCGATGGGGAGCTCGTCGAGGGCCTCGCCCAGGAGCTGGGCGTTGAGGCCGATGGTGGAGAGGGGGTTCTTGATCTCGTGGGCCAGGCCGCCGGTCATGGCGCCGATCTCGGCGGCGCGCTCGGCGGCGCGGGCGCGTCGGACGGCGGCCCGGACGCGGCGCAGGTGGCGCCGGATGATCCAGGCGGCGGCCCCGGCCATGACGACCGCGCCCGCGCCGAAACCGACGAGCAGCTCGGGGAGCGCGGGGCTCATCGCGCGAGCGCCCGGGCCCGCGGGGGCGCCTCGTTTCGCGGGAGAGGGAGCGGGGGACGGGCGGCGGCGTTCATGCGGCCGGCGCGGCTAGCGGCGGGGGGTGCGGGTGTAGCCGCGCTTGGGGACCGTGACCTCCAGCCCCTCGACCGGCGCGACGCGCGTGGCCTTCCACCCCTTCTCGCTGCGGACGGCATCGTAGTTGACGCTCGATCCATCCTTGAGGATGCGGAAGCCCTCTCCCTGGATGACCGTGAAGTGGACGAAGATGTCCTGGCCCTCGGGGCCGATGACGAAGCCGAACCCCTTGCGGGGGTCGAACCACTTGACGGTCCCCGTGGCGCCCGCGATGTGGTCGGCGCTTTGGTCGGACATGGTCGAGATCCTCGAGTGGGCAGGCGGTGGGACCACCGCCTGGCCGCGCTCGCACACCCTCCGTGGCGATGTCAGCTCCGTGGCCACGATCATCCGCGCACACCAAACCGCCGACGTGCGGCGCGCCCGGACAGGGTGCCCAGCTTAGCAAGCTGGGCGCGGACGTCAAACGGGGCGATGGGGCGATGGGGTTGAGCTGTGCGTAACTGTGGTTCAGGCAGGGGGTTGGCCGCGGTCGTGATGGCCCCCGCCCCCGCCGCCGTGGCGGTCGCGTCCTCCGCCGCCGCCCCCGCCACCGCCGTGCCCG